>NZ_JAGUUD010000040.1:0-63960 GCF_020177535.1 Paraburkholderia sp. XV
GCCCCGCACAGGGGCGACGCCTGAAGCACGCTAACGAATCGCGGATGCCAGCGAAAAAGCAAAAGCAAAAGCAAGGCAAAAGCAAAAGCAAAAGCAAACATCACCCCCCAACCTCATACGGCAAAACCTGCTCCATCTCATCAGCCCGATTCCGCGCCACGACGGCGCGCGCCGGCATCGTCATGCTGAGATTAAAAGGCTGATGCGGCACCCCCGGCGGAATAAACAGAAAGTCCCCTGCTTCCGCGATAATCGCCTGACGCAGGCCAGGCCCATACCGCGTCTCCACGCGCCCTTCCAGCACATAAATTCCCGTTTCATAACCGCAGTGAATGTGCGGCTCGGCATGGCCGCCGGGCGGAACGACGACAAGATGCATCGACAGGCCCTGCGCGCCCGCCGTCGTCGACGAAATACCGACGAAGTACGGCAAGCGCTGCATCGTGGCAATTTCCCTGTCGGGACGCACGACCACGAGTTGCGCGACTTCGCTTTGTGAATCGTCTTCCATATGCGACTTCCCCCATTCAATGGGACGCTGAATACCGAGCGATTCTACGCCGGAGCATCACGAGAAAAAGCACCCCAGCCCGCACTTCATGAAGCGCTCACTGAACATGCTGCCGGCAACGCCAGATACCTGTTGCCGATGTATAAGATTCGAAAATCAAACGACGACCTCCGCGGAGCCATTGAACATGAATAAACGTCAGTTCCTGACCAGCGCCGCTGCCATCGGCGTCAGCATCACGCCAGCACTCGGCGCTACGAATGCGAAAACGGCCGCATGCGCTGCGGCTCCCGCAATACTCACCGTGTCCGGTGCGATCAAGCGCACGAATCGCGGCGCGCTCGACCCGGCATTCGATCCACTGATGGCCAGGCATCTCGTCAAATTCACATCGGCCTATACATTCGACTATCCGTCTATCACCAGCCTGCCCACCGTCACCATCAAGCCAACCATCGAATACGACGCGAAGCAGCACACGCTAACCGGCCCATTGCTCGCCAATGTACTCGAGCAGGCCGGCGCGCCCAGCGCTGGCGACACCAGGATTTCGTTGCGCGCCGTCGACGGCTACGCGGTGCTGACCACGCTCGACAACATCCGCGCATGGCGCTTCATCGTCGCGACGCATATGGACGGCAAGCCAATGCCCCTGGGCGGCCTCGGTCCGCTATGGGCGATCTACGATGCCGACAAGATTCCGGAACTCGCCGCAAAGCCGCTCAAGGATCGCTTCGTATTGTCGCCGTGGGGCCTTTACCAGATCCAGGTATCCGAGACGTAACGGCATGTTCATGCCGCTGTGCGTCCTTGATTGGCCAACGCGAGTGCCAGCCGCGCGCCGACCTCGGCATTGTGCTTCACCAGCGCGATATTGGTTGCAAGGCTGCGCCCGCCCGTCAGCGCCTTGATGCGCGCCAGCAGAAACGGCGTCACGGCCTTTCCAGTGATCCCTTGCGCAGCCGCTTCTTCCAGCGCCTGCCGGGTCAACGTGTCGATCTCGTCGGACGGCATCGCAGCCGCTTCGGGCACGGGCGTGCTCAACACCACGCCGCCCGCGAGACCCAGGTCCCACTTCGTGCGAATGAAGCGTGCCTGGGCTGCCGCATCGTCGAGTCTGAAATCCGCGCGAAAGCCGCTGTCGCGTGTATAGAACGCAGCGAAATTGTCCTGCTCGCAACTGAGCACGGGCACGCCATGCGTTTCCAGATATTCCAGTGTCAGCCCAATGTCGAGAATCGATTTCGCGCCCGCGCACACGACGGCAACCGACGTTTTCGCCAGTTCCTGCAAGTCCGCTGATATGTCGAAGGTTTCCGGTGCGCCGCGATGCACGCCGCCAATGCCACCCGTGACGAACACTTCGATCCCCGCCAGCGCCGCACATATCATCGTGCCCGCCACCGTCGTCGCGCCGAGTCCACCGCTTGCCAGCACGGCCGGCAGATCGCGGCGGCTGACCTTGTGCACGTTGTCGGAGCGCGCAATCAGTTCGAGTTCGTCGTCCGACAGTCCAATGCGGATACGCCCGCCGATCAGCGCGATGGTCGCGGGCTGCGCGCCGGAATCGCGGATCACCGCCTCGACTTCACGCGCCGTGCGCACGTTCTGCGGGTACGGCATGCCATGAGCGATGATCGTCGACTCGAGCGCCACGATCTGGCGGCCAGCCGCCTGCGCGGCCGCCACGGGGGCGCTGAACGTCAACCACGAGCGTGCGAGCTTCGCATCCATATCGACAGGTTCCGCAATGTGTTGCGCTCAAGTATGCAGCAGAATGCTCGCGCGAAATGACAACGCTGTACCGCGACGGCCCTCAACGGATAGCTACGCCCTTCGATCGCCATGCAGCGCGTTGGCGCATATCATCATGATTCCGTTCGCGCACGCCACGCTCAGGACGGAAAAGCACAGACGTTCATATCCGGAACGGGTCGGACGATCGATGTCGGCCGGGAGGTGCCATGCAGCCTGCAAGCGCAATCAATCTGCTCCAGTCGAAGGAAGGTTCGCGTCTTCATGGACCGGACCTCGCGCGTTGGCGCCGCTGGGGACCTTATCTGAGCGACCGTCAATGGGGCACCGTGCGCGAGGACTACAGCGAATACGGCACCGCATGGGACTACTTTCCGCACGACCATGCGCGCAGCCGGATGTATCGCTGGGGCGAGGACGGCATCGCCGGCTTCGGCAACGATCCGCTCGACTGGTGCGTGTCGCTCGCACTCTGGAACGAACGCGACCCCATCATCAAGGAACGACTGTTCGGCCTGACGAACGCGCAGGGCAATCACGGCGAGGACGTGAAGGAGCTCTACTTCTATCTGGACGGCACACCGACGCACTCGTACATGAAGATGCTCTACAAGTATCCTCACGACGCGTATCCGTACCAGGACCTGATCGACGAAAACGCGCGGCGCGGCGCCGGCCAACCCGAATATGAAGTGCTCGATACGGGCGTGTTCGACGACGACGGGTACTTCGACGTCTGGGTCGAATATGCGAAGCACACACACGACGATATCGTCATGCGCGTGACTGTCGAAAACCGCTCGGACCTACCCGGCACGCTGCATGTGCTGCCGCAGTTCTGGGCGCGCAACCGCTGGGCGTGGTCGGGCAAGCCCGGCAAGCCGTCGCTCACGCTGGAGCCGAATGCGGCAGAAGGCGCGCGGATCATCGCACGCCATCCCGCACTCGACACGATGATCGTAACGGCAACCGCGCAGCAGCCCATCGAATGGATCTTCTGCGAAAACGAAACCAACGTCCGCCGCATTTTCGGCATCGACGGCGAAGGGCCGTTCAAGGACGGCTTCAACGACTATCTCGTCGATGGCAACGAACGCGCGATCCGCCGCGACAAGGGCACGCGCGCCGCCGCGCATACGGTTCTCCAGCTTGGCCCGCACGAACAGTCGGTACTGTATCTGCGCTGGCGTCCCGAATCCGTTGCCGAGGCCGCGCCGCTCGACATGCCGGCGCTCTTTGCACGCCGCCAGGCTGAGACCGACGAATTCTATGCGGCGCTTCAGCACGACATCGCCGATGCCGACGCGCGTCTCGTGCAACGTCAGGCGCTCGCCGGGATGTTGTGGTCGAAGCAGTACTATCAGTTCGACGTGACGCGCTGGCACGACGGCGATCCCGGCCAGCCTGTGCCGCCGAAAGGCCGCAGGCGTGGCCGCAATGCGGACTGGCGACACATGTGCAACGGCGACATCGTGTCGATGCCCGACAAATGGGAGTACCCGTGGTATGCATCATGGGACCTCGCGTTTCATGCTGTCGCGTTCGCGATCGTCGACCCCGACTTTGCGAAGAAGCAATTGCAACTGCTCGTGAAAGAGCGCTACATGCATCCGAACGGGCAACTGCCCGCCTACGAGTGGGCATTCGGCGACGCGAATCCGCCCGTGCATGCGTGGGCAACGTGGCGTGTCTACGAACTCGACCGCGAGATCACGGGTGTCGGCGATCACGAGTTTCTCGAAGTGATGTTCCATAAGCTGCTGCTCAACTTCTCGTGGTGGGTCAACCGCAAGGACGCCGACGACCGCAACATCTTTCAGGGAGGGTTTCTCGGGCTCGACAATATCGGCATCTTCGATCGCTCGTCGCCGCTGCCCACGGGCGGCCGCATCGATCAGGCAGACGGCACCGCGTGGATGGCCTCCTATGCACTCGATCTGATGCAAATCGGACTCGAACTCGCGATGACGAACCCGGCGTACGTCGAAATCGCGGTGAAGTTCTTCGAGCACTTTCTGTATATCGCGGAAGCCGTCAGTTGCGGCGAAGGTTGCAATACAGGACTGTGGGACGGTCACGATGAATTTTTCTATGACGTGCTGCATCTTCCCGATGGAACGCGCGTGCCGATGCGCATCCGGTCGATCGTCGGATTGATTCCGCTTTTCGCGGTGCATGTACTCGACGAGCAGATACATGGTCATTTGCCGGGATTGCGCGAGCGGCTCGCATGGTTTCTCGATCACCGGCCGAATCTGGCCAAACTCGTCTCGCGCTGGACAGAATCCGGCAAAGGCAACACATCCCTGCTCTCGCTATTGCGCGGACACAGAATGAAATCGCTGCTCAAGCGCGCGCTCGATGAAAACGAATTTCTCTCGCCCTTTGGCGTGAGGGCGCTCTCGCGTGTTCATCTTCATGAACCGTATGTTTTCGATCACGACGGCGTGCATGTCTGCATCGAATATCAACCTGCCGAATCGGATTCGCGCGTGTTCGGCGGCAATTCGAACTGGCGCGGCCCCGTATGGATGCCCGTCAACTATCTGCTGATCGAATCGCTATACGAATTCCATCGCTACTATGGCGACGAGTTCCGCATCGAGCATCCGACAGGATCGGGGCACAGTTCTTCGCTCAGCGAAGTCGCCGACGATCTCGCGCGGCGTGTCACGACACTGTTCATGAAGAACGAGCGAGGCGTGCGGCCCGTGATGGCCGCGTATCCGATGCTGCAGGCCGACCCGCGTTCACAGGACCTGATTCTCTTCCATGAGTACTTTCACGGCGACAACGGACGTGGTGTGGGCGCTTCGCATCAGACGGGGTGGACGGGACTCGTTGCGCTGCTGTTGCAACCGCGCATGATGAGGCTGTCCCACGTCGCGCCCGATGCAATGCCCGTCGCAACGCAAATGAAGGAAGACACGATGGCGGCCGCAATGGGACGTTAGCGCGTTGGCGTTATAACTACGGCAAGCAACAAGGTTCTTCGACATTTCGAATCAAGGAGTGAGTGGATGGCTACCGAATCGCCTCCAGGTGAACTGGGTACTGCAGCGCCCGCGTTCCTGCTGCCCGCTACCGACGGCCGCACCTATGAACTCGCCGACGTGCGTGGGCCGAAGGGACTCGTCGTGATCTTCATGTGCAACCATTGTCCGTACGTGCAAGCGGCGTTGCCGCGTATCGTGCGCGACGCGCGCGATCTCGCGACACTGGGAATCGGCACCGTCGGAATCAACTCGAACGACAGCATGACCTATCCAGAAGATTCGTTCGAACGCATGGTGGCGCTTTCGGCCGACTGGCAGTTGCCCTTCCCCTATCTGTTCGACGAAACGCAGCAGGTCGCGCGCGCCTGCGATGCCGTCTGCACGCCGGAGTTCTATGGCTTCGATGCCGGACTGCGGCTGCGATATCGCGGCAGACTGGACGCCTCCCGCAAAGACCCGCTTCCCGATGCGCGACGCGACCTGTTCGAGGCGATGCAGCAGATCGGCCAGACGGGTGCCGCACCCGACACGCAGTATCCGGCATTCGGCTGTTCGATCAAGTGGAAGATGGAGTGAGCCGGCAGCCTCCGCTAACGCACGTCAATATCCAGACTTGCAAAAGTTGCGCTTCGCAACTATAGTAGTTGCGAAGCGCAACTACAGCACAAATCATGGACATCGTCGACACACCCATCCAGTCGCGTGAGTCAACCATCCTGGAACTGCGCGAGTTCTCGCGCAAACTCGTGCGCGAACTGGGTTTCATGCGTTCCACGCTGGCCGACAGCGATCTCGCGCCGTCGGCGGTGCACGCCATTCTTGAAATCGGCGCAACGCCGGGCATTCAGGCACGCGATCTCGCTCATCTTCTGCGGCTCGACAAGTCGAACGCGAGCAGACAGGTCGCCAAACTGGAAACGTCCGGGCTGATCGAACGCATGGCGTCGAGCGATGATGCACGCTCGTCGGAGCTTTATCTGACCAAAGCGGGTCAACAACTGCGCAAAAAGATCGACAAGTTCGCGACGGATCAGGTGTCGAGCGCGCTACGCAAGCTTGCGCCATCCGATCAGCAGTCGTTGGTGCGCGCACTCTCGCTGTACGCAAGCGCGCTCGAGCAGGACAACGATGCCAAAGAGGCGCAGCAGGCAACTGCATCCGGCCTGCAAATCGTCGAAGGCTATCAGCCCGGTTGCATTGGCGACATCGCGAGTCTTCACGCGCGCTATTACTCACAGCATTCCGGCTTTGGCGCGTACTTCGAGAAACTCGTTGCAACAGGGTTGGCCGAGTTTGCGGAGTCGCTTCCCGATCCCAGCCGACAACTGTGGCTCGTGTCCGACAACGGGCGAGCGCTGGCATCCATCGCCATCGACGGAAACGCGAAGAGCCGCGTTGCGCATTTGCGCTGGTTCATCGTCGACGATTCGCTGCGCGGTTTGGGCATCGGCAGGCAGTTGATGACGCGCGCCATGGCGTTCGTCGACGAACGCTTCGACGAAACGTATTTGTGGACGTTCAAGGGCCTCGATGCCGCGCGTCACTTGTACGAAGCGTTCGGCTTCCAGCTAGCCGAGGAGGCCGAGGGCACGCAATGGGGAGAGGCTGTCGTCGAGCAGCGCTTCATCCGGCGCAAATCGCCGGCTGGACAATCCCGCGCTAAAGCAGATTGAAGCGCGTCAGTTCTTCCGCCAACGCGCGGGCAGTGGTGAACTTGCAGGCGCGTAGCCCCGCGTCGAGGGCGCCCGTGACATTGGCATCGGAGTCGTCGATGAAGAGCGTCGCGTCGGCATCGATACCAAGCTGACGAACGCAGCCCAGATAAGCCTGGGCGGCGGGTTTCGCCGCCCCGAACGCCGCCGACGGATAAACGTGCGCGCCAAACAGCCGCGCGACGGGCGGATTGAGATAGCCGATATGGTCGGTGACGAGCCGGCAGTTGTTGGTCAGCACGGCGATCGGATGGCGATCGGCCACCTGAGCGGCGAGCGCTAACGTTTCCGTGTCCGGCGTGATCGACGCGTGCCGCGCCGTCAGCCAGTCGTCGCGGCTGACGGCGCAACCCAGCATGTCTCCAAGCTCGCGAAGATACGCGTCGTCGGTAATCTCACCGGCATCGGCACGCGCTTCGAGGCCCGACTCCCAGATGGCGTGGCGCACGGCTTCGGGCGGCTTGCCCGTCAACTGGGCCATGCGTTGCGTGCGCGCCGCGCGATCGTAATGCGACAACACGCCTTCCATATCGAATAGCACGAGCTTGATCGATGACCTCATGGTGCCGGCTCCACACAATGAGCGCATTCCGCCGTGTTGCGTCGAACGCGCGACCTTCCGATTGTGCCTTGATGTGCGGCTGCCTGGTAGTTTTCAAAAAATGCCGCGATGCACGGGGCCGCGCTAGACGAAATTCAACGCAATGCCGCCAAGCGGACCGTAATCGACATGAAACGTATCGCCCGCGCGCGCAGCAATGGGACTTGTGAATGAGCCGCTGAGAATCACGTCGTTCGCGTTCAGCATTTCGTCATAAGGGGCGATCTTGTTCGCGAGCCACGCAACGCCCGTCGCCGGATGATTGAGCACGGCAGCGGCAAGACCGCTCTCTTCGACGGCACCGTTCCTGTAAAGCAACGCGCCGACCCAACGCAGGTCGACATCCATCGGACGCACGGGACGACCGCCCATCACGATGCCGGCATTCGCCGCAAAGTCGGAAATCGTATCGAACACCTTGCGAGGTGCCTTGGTCTCGCGGTCCAACTGCTCGATGCGCGCGTCGATGATCTCGACAGCGGGCGTCACATAGGCCGTCGCGTCGAGCACGTCGGTGAGTGTCACGCCGGGCCCTTTGAGCGGACGCGCGAGAATGAACGCCAGTTCCACTTCGACACGCGGCGCGATGAAGCGATCGGCGCGAATGTCCTGTCCGGCTTCGATGAACATGGAGTCGAGAAGCGGCGCGTAGTCCGGTTCGTCGATCTGCGACGACCGCTGCATGGCGCGCGACGTCAAGCCTATCTTGCGGCCTTTGATCACATGCCCTTCCGCCAGCTTCATCTTCACCCATTCGCGCTGGATTGCGTAACCGTCCTCGATTGTCATCTCGGGATAGGCAGCGGAAAAGTGCCGCAACTGCGTACGCGTTTTCTCGGCCTGATCGAGTTTCCCGGCGAGTTCGCGGATAGTCGTCTGATCTAACATGTCGAGTTCCCGATGGTCGCGCGCAGCCCTTTATCAGCTCTTTAGCCGGGCGTGCAGATTGTTGTGCTTCCAGGTACCGGCTTCGCTGAACTCGTTGATCTCCAGCGAAAGCGCCAGCCCGTATTGCTCGAAGGCATCGGCAAAATGCTGCTTGATGATGTCGAATAGCGCGTCGCCTGTGGCCGTCTTTGCATTCTCGGAGCGGCCCGCGCCGATCTTCAGGTTCGCGTGCAAAAACGCGGCATCCGGCCTGCCGTCCGCGATGCAGTACTGTTCGCAGCGCACCGCGCGCACGCGTATGCCACCGGGTGGATACACACGTTGATCGTTCTCGCGTTGCGCATCGAGGCATTGCGCAAGCTTGCGGCAAAGCGCTCCAATGCTGTCTTCGCTCGCCAGATTGGCGCTGTATTCGAGCGTGAGATGTGGCACGTCAACTCTCCATTGATCGATCAGGCGGGCAGCGGCGTAACGGGGAAAATTGCATTGATCTGCCCCGTGCCCGAACTGCCGAAATAAGGCGTCACCACTTCGACCTTGCCTTCATAACGATCCCAGCCGAGCGCACCTAGCAACATCGCCGTGTCGTGCATGCCGCCTTCGCCCCAGCATTTTTCATTGTAGAGCGGCAGCATGCCGCAAAACGCTTTCCAGTCGCCCTGTTCCCATAACGACACCACGTGCCGGTCAGTCTGTTCGAGAAACGGGTCCCACACCTTGTGCATGAACTGCTCGGCCGTGCCGTTGTTCGCGAAGTGATGACTCAGCGAGCCGCTCGCGAGAATCGCAACCGTGCCTTCATAGCGTTCCTCGATGGCCTTGCGCACGGCGAGCCCGAAGCGCGCGCTGGTTGGCAGGTCGTGCCACATGCACCACCCTGCAATCGATATGGTCCTGAAGCGCTGGTCTGCATTCATGTATCGCATCGGGACCAGCGTGCCGTATTCGAGTTCGAGCGAGGTTTCGCTATGGGCGCGGCTTTTCACGCCCATTTCGTTCGCGACTTCGGCAATCAGCTTGCCTAGCTGCACATTGCCGGGATAAGCATAGGCCATGTTATTGATGAAATGCGGCAGTTCGTTACTCGTATAAACGCCTTCGAATTTCGGCGCGCAGTTGATGTGGTATTCGCTATTCACCAGCCAGTGAACGTCGAACACGATGATCGTATCGACGCCAAGCTCGCGGCAACGCCGGCCGATTTCATGATGCCCGTCGATCGCTGCCTGGCGGCAGCCTTTATGCGGCCCATCCAGTTCCGACAGATACATCGAAGGCACGTGGGTCACTTTGGCGGCCAGTGCGAGCTTGCCCATCGTGTTCTCCTTTCAGAAACCAATGCCTGGAATCGCGTGTCGTGCGGAAAGCTCAGACGCCCCAGCGCGGAATGTGATGCGAGCCGAGCGATACGCAGATGTTCTTCGGTTCGAGAAACACTTCATCACTCCATGTGCCGCCCTCACGTCCCACGCCCGATGCCTTCGTGCCGCCAAACGGCTGGCGCAGATCGCGCACGTTCTGGCTGTTCACGAAGCACATGCCAGCCTCGATCGCGGCTGCGACGCGATGCGCGCGGCCCGTGTTTTCCGTCCACACGTAGCTGGAAAGGCCATATGAAATATCGTTGGCGAGGCGAATCGCTTCGGCTTCGTCATTGAATGGAATCAGGCACGCGACGGGTCCGAAGATCTCTTCCTGCGCGATTCGCATGCGGTTGTCGACGTCGACGAATACGGTCGGCGTGACGAAATTGCCGCGCTTCAATGCATCGGGCAGCGCTGGCGCATCGAGCCCGCCGCACGCGAGCGTCGCGCCTTCTTTCGGACCCAGCTCGATATAGCTGCGCACTTTCGCCAGATGCGCCTGACTGATCATCGGGCCGATGATCGTCTGCTCGCTGAGGGGATCGCCCACGCTCAGACGCTTCGCGCGTTCGATAAAGCGTTCCGCGAACCTCGCGTAAATCGACTTCTGCACGAGAATGCGCGAACCCGCCGTGCAGCGTTCGCCATTGTTCGAGAAGATCATGAACACGGCGGCATCGAGCGCGCGTTCGAAATCCGCGTCGTCGAAAATCACGAATGGCGACTTGCCGCCCAGTTCCATCGAGAACTTCTTCAAGCCCGCTGTCTTGACGATCCGGTTGCCCGTGGCGGTGGAACCGGTAAAGGAAATTGCGTGCACGTCGGGATGCGCGACGAGCGGCTCGCCCGCGTCCTTGCCATAGCCGTGCACGATGTTCAGCACGCCCGCAGGAATGCCCGCCTCCAGCGCAAGATTGCCCAGCATCGACGCCGTCAGCGGCGACAGCTCGCTCATCTTCAGCACGGCCGTATTGCCGAATGCGAGGCATGGCGCCACTTTCCATGTCGCCGTCATGAACGGCACATTCCACGGCGAGATCAGCGCGCACACGCCGACGGGATGAAACAGCGTGTAGTTCAGATGCGAATCGGTCGGATACGTGTGGCCGTCGACGCGCGTGCACATCTCGGCAAAGTACGTGAAATTGTCGGCGGCACGCGGCACCAGCTGCTTGCGCGTTTGCGAAATGGTTTGCCCCGTGTCGCGCGTTTCCGTATCGGAGAGTTCGGGCACGTTCTTCGCGATCAGTTCACCAAGCTTGCGCACGAGCCTGGCGCGCTCGCTAGCGGGCTTTGCGGCCCACGCGGGAAACGCGTCTTTCGCGGCGCGCACTGCGGCCTCGACATCCTCCGCCGTACCGCTCGCGACTTCGGCGAGTACTTCCTGGGTGGCCGGGTTCACCGTTTCGAAGTAATCGCGCGCGGCCTTCGGTTTGCCGTTGATCAGATGTTCGATTCGCATGACGGTTCCTGAATGATCAGTCGCGGTTGAAGTCCGCGTCGGAAGCGATCGCGTTGACGAGACGGCCCAGGCCGTCTATTTCGCAGACGACTTCATCGCCCGCATTCACATTGACGACGCCCTCGGGCGTTCCCGTCAGAATGATTTCGCCGGGCGCGAGCGTCATGAAACTGCTGAGGTATTCGATCAGCGCGGGAATGCTGGTCACGAGATCCCGCGTGTTGCCCTTCTGATGCAGCGTGCCGTTCACATACGTGCGCAATTCGAGTTGCGCGACATCGTCGATATCCGCGGCATCGACGAACCAGGGGCCGAGTACCGTGCCGCCGTCGCGATTCTTCACGCGCAGATTCGGCCGATAGTAATTCTCCAGGTAGTCGCGAATCGCGTAGTCGTTCGCGATCATGTAGCCCGCCACGTATTGCATCGCTTCGTCGCGGGTCACCTCTTTCGCTGGCCGGCCAATGACGACGGCCAGCTCGCACTCGTAGTGCATGAACGTCACATCCGCAGGACGCCGCGTGACGCCGCGATGACCGATCACGCTGCCCGCGCCCTTGAGAAACACGAGCGGCTCTTCCTGTTTCGAGAACTGCAGTTCCTTTGCGTGCTCCGCGTAATTCAGTCCGAGCGCGAAGATCGTGCCGGGTTGAACGGGCGCGAGCCACACGACTTCATCTTCGCGGCACACGCGGCCATCGGCGAGACACACGCCGCGTTCATGCGGATACGCTTCATGAATCGCGCCTGCGTAGGCAACACGGCCGCGCATCATTGTCCGCCTCCCTCTTTCGCGGTCATCGAGAAACACAACGGCGGCCAGTCGCCAATTGCAACGCCGATCTCGTCGCCCACATGGGCGATCGGCGCGCCGTGCGGGGCGCCCAATGTCAGCAC
This sequence comes from Paraburkholderia sp. XV, assembly GCF_020177535.1. Taxonomy (NCBI): domain Bacteria; kingdom Pseudomonadati; phylum Pseudomonadota; class Betaproteobacteria; order Burkholderiales; family Burkholderiaceae; genus Paraburkholderia; species Paraburkholderia sp. XV. The sequence goes on from NZ_JAGUUD010000040.1 coordinate 12,187, forward strand.
GTCGCCGGGGGCGAGCGTCATGAAGTCGGTCACGTCGGCAATCAGACGCGCAACGTCGCGAATCGACGTGGACGTGTTCGCGACGAACGGCTCTGTTCCTTCGATACTGATCGCGACACGCAGCGCATCGGGATCGCTCACATGCCGGCGCGCGACGACAGCAGGGCCGATCACACAAAAGCCATCGCGTGCGCGGAATCTCACCGAGGGGCGATACACGCTTTCGTGAGGCACGCAAAGGTCGGCCACGACCGTATAGCCCGCGACGTAATCCAGTGCGTTCCCGACGCGGACACGGCATGCCGTGCGCCCGATCACGACACCAAGCGAGCCGCCCACCTGCACGCCTTGCTCATCGTCCGGCACCACGACGCGGGCACGATGACCGGCAAAGGTATTGCGCGGCTTCACGTACAGCACGGGCGCTTTCGGCGGCGCTTTGTAGGGCGCCGCGTTGACCGCGCCGCCGAGTGCATCGAGCGCGGCGCGGTCGTTCAGCAGCGTTCCGTAAACCGTCCCGTCGACAGGCGGCCTGCACGCCGCCCCACTCGCAAGCAATGCGCTCACGGCCCGCGCATCGACATCGCGTGCAAACGGCTCGGCTGCGAGATGAATCCGGTGATCGTCGAGTGCGAACATGGGTTGCCTGCATCCGCTATTCACTAATATCTTAGTAGTATTCGCGCCGTGCCGTCTGCGGTCAAGCGCATCGACTTGCAGCGCGGGTTTTCCCTGGCGCAGCGCCTGCCAGTGCTTCGAGCCGAAAAAGAAACAGAAAAAACTGGTATGACCAGTGTTCCACCGGGTCGACAAGTCGCCAGGAACCCGGAACAATGGGCACCAAGTCATATATAAGACTGGACCTCGCGTGCACGTTTGCAGTGCGCGCGCGCACGTCGGCTGACATGTGCATGCGCGGCTTGCGGCCAGTCTGTCGGTGGAATTCATTTCAATCGTTTCAGGAATCGCAACATGCAGACAAAATCCGTGCTGACGGTCGCAGAGTCGACGAAAATCATCGAAGCGGCGCGCGCCGAAGCCGAACGTAACCAGTGGGCCGTCACGATCGCCGTGGTGGACGACGGCGGCCATCTGCTGTCGCTGCTGCGCCTCGACAACTGCGCGCCCGTCGGCGCCTACATCGCGACGGATAAGGCCCGCACCGCCGCGCTCGGCCGCCGCGAATCGAAGCAGTACGAGGACATGATCAACAACGGCCGCACTGCATTCCTGAGCGCGCCGCTGTCGGGCACGCTGGAAGGCGGCGTGCCCGTTGTCGTAGATGGCCAGGTGATCGGCGCCGTCGGTGTTTCCGGCGTCAAGGCCGATCAGGATGCGCAAGTGGCAAAGGCCGGTGCCGCGGCCGTTGCCAGCCACGCGAACGGCTGAATGCCGCGCTGACAAAAATAATTTGCCCCCCGAATTTGCCCCTCTTGGAACAGCCCATGACTCAATTGACCCAACGCGGCGGATTGCAGGTCGCCGCGAACCTCGAACAGTTCATCGAAAAGGAAGCCCTGCCTGGCACCGGTGTCGATAGCGCCGCGTTCTGGGCCGGTTTCGATGCCCTCGTGCACGATCTCGCGCCGAAGAACCGCGCGCTGCTCGCCGAACGCGACCGCCTGCAGGCCGAACTGGACAAGTGGCATCGCGCGAATCCGGGGCCCGTGCGTGACCTGCGCGCGTATCGCGGCTTCCTCGAAAGCATCGGCTATATCGTGCCGACGCCGGCCGGCGTAAAAGCGACGACCGACAACGTCGACCGCGAAATCGCCGAACAGGCGGGCCCGCAGCTCGTCGTGCCGCTATCGAACCAGCGTTACGCGCTGAACGCGGCGAACGCGCGCTGGGGCAGCCTGTACGACGCGCTGTACGGCACCGACGCCATCGACGAAACCGACGGCGCCGAACGTACCGCGAAGTTCAACCCGGTGCGCGGCGCGCGTGTGATCGCGTTCGCGCGCCAGTTTCTCGACGACGCCGCGCCGCTCGCGAATGCCTCGCACAAGGACGCGACCGGCTATCGCGTCGAGAACGGCAAGCTGAGCATCGCACTGAAGAATGGCACGGCCGCACTGGAGGACGAGGCGCAATTCATCGGCTATCGGGGCGACGCGAATGCACCGACGGCCGTGCTGCTCAAGCACAACGGCCTGCACTTCGAAATCCAGATCGACGCGAACGATCCGATCGGCAAGACCGACCCCGCGCACGTGAAGGACGTGCTGATGGAAGCGGCCGTGAGCACGATCATCGATTGCGAAGACTCGGTCGCCGCCGTCGATGCCGACGACAAAGTACTGCTCTATCGCAACTGGCTCGGCCTGATGGTCGGCAACCTGACGGAAGAAGTCACGAAGGGCGGCAAGACGTTCACGCGGCGTCTCAACGCGGACCGCGAATATCAAGGCGCAAACGGCCAGCCGGTGAAGCTGCATGGCCGCTCGCTGCTGTTCATCCGCAATGTCGGCCATCTGATGACGAACCCGGCCGTGCTCGACCGCGACGGCAATGAGATTCCCGAAGGCATTCTCGACGGCGTCGTCACCACGCTGTGCGCACTGCATGACCGCACGCACAAGCTCAATTCGCGCACGGGTTCGATCTACATCGTCAAGCCGAAGATGCATGGCCCCGCCGAAGTCGCGTTCGCGAGCGAGCTGTTCTCGCGTGTCGAGGATCTGCTCGGGCTCGCGCGCAACACGATCAAGATGGGCATCATGGACGAGGAGCGCCGCACCAGCGTGAACCTCGCTGCATGTATCGGCCAGGCGTCGGCGCGAGTCGCGTTCATCAACACGGGCTTCCTCGACCGCACGGGCGACGAGATGCACAGCTCGATGGAAGCGGGCCCGATGCTGCGCAAGGGCGATATGAAGTCGAGCAAGTGGATCGCCGCCTATGAGCGCAGCAACGTGCTCGTCGGCCTCGCTGCGGGCCTGCGCGGCCGCGCGCAGATCGGCAAGGGCATGTGGGCGATGCCCGACCTGATGAAGGCGATGCTCGAGCAGAAGATCGGCCATCCGAAAGCAGGGGCGAACACGGCATGGGTGCCCTCGCCCACGGCCGCGACGCTGCATGCGCTGCACTATCACCAGGTCGACGTGCAGGCGGTGCAGAAGGAACTGGAGCGCACGGATTTCGCCGCGGTGCGCGACGAACTGCTGGACGGGCTGCTGACGATTCCCGTCGTCGAGCGCGCGCAATGGAACGAGCAGGAGATCCGCAGCGAAGTCGAGAACAACGCGCAGGGCATTCTCGGCTATGTGGTGCGCTGGATCGATCAGGGCGTCGGTTGCTCGAAGGTGCCGGACATTCACAACGTCGGCCTGATGGAAGACCGCGCAACGCTGCGCATTTCGAGCCAGCACATCGCGAACTGGTTGCGCCATGGCGTCATCAAGGCGGAGTTCGTGCGCGAGACGATGGAGCGCATGGCAAAGGTCGTCGATCAGCAAAACGCAAGCGATCCGGGCTACAAGCCGATGGCGCCGAACTTCGACAGCTCGATCGCGTTCAAGGCGGCGTGCGCGCTGGTGTTCGAAGGTTGCGCGCAGCCCAGTGGTTATACGGAGCCGCTGCTGCACAAGTTCCGTTTGCAATTGAAGGCAGCGGGCAAAGCGTAACGTCACACGCTTATTCGCTGCACGAAGTTAAAACGCCGGCCGGGTCTCGAAAGACCCGGCCGGCGTTTCTGTTTTCAGTGGCATAGTTCTTCCAGCCGCTTGCCGTTCGTCTTCGGACCGAAACCGCCAATCGAGATCATCACCACGAGCATGCACGCCGTGATTCCGACGAACACGCCCGCCACGCCGAACTCGCGCAGCAGATGCGCGATCATGAAACCCGACATCATCGCGCCGACGCGGCTCGCGGAATAGACGATCCCATTCGCCCGGCAGCGGACGCGTGTCGGAAACAGTTCCGCCTGGTACGCGTGATAGCAAACGGAAATCGTCTGTCCCGCGAGGCTGATGAGCACGCCCAGCACGATCAGCGGCATGACTGTTTTCACCTGGCCGAACATCAATCCGAACACGACGACCGCAAACGCGGAGCCGACGATCAGCCATTTGCGCTGCACCTTGTCCGCGAACAGCATGGCGAGCAACGGCCCGCAAGGGAGCGCGATTGCGATGACAAACGAATACAACAGGCTCTTCGTCACCGTGATGCCCTGTCCGATCAGCAGCGTCGGCACCCAGTTCGCGAATCCGTAGTAACCGATCGCCTGACAGAAGTTGAAGACGATCAGCATGATCAGGCGCGAGCGGTACGGCGGCTGCCACAATTCCGCCAGCGAAGCGCGGCGATGCACAGGCTGCTCGACGATGGGGAGCGGCGCGGAGAGCGCGCGGCCCGTCTGCCTCACGGCCATCTCTTCCATTTTCCTGACCACGCGCTCGCCGCGCTCGACATGTCCGTGACTTGCCAGCCAACGCGGACTTTCCGGCACGGCCAGCCGGATGAACCACACGATCACCGCCCCAGCCGAGCCCAGCAGCACGACCCAGCGCCAGCCGTCGATACCCCCCAGCGTGATCGGCACGAGCCAGTACGAGAGGATCGCGGCGGCAGGCGCGGCGGCAAACATCACGGCCTGATTGAACGCCATCGCGCGGCCGCGCATATGCTGGGGTACGAGCTCGGTGATATAGCTGTCGATCGTCACGATCTCGATGCCAACGCCGATACCCGTAATAAAGCGCCACAAGATCAGCCCTTCCGGCGAGGTCTGAAACGCCATGATCGCAGAGCCGATCGAATACCACAACAGCGAAACGGTGAAGACCTTGCGCCGTCCAAATCGATCCGGCAACCAGCCGAAACAGAACGTGCCGACAAACAGGCCCGCGAAAGTCGATGCGATGAATCCAGCAATGCCTTGAAGGCCAAAGAACGATTCCGTCGTGGTCTTGAGCAACCCGCTCTTCGCCATGCCCGGCGCGATATAGCCGGTGAAAATCAGATCGTAGACTTCGAAGAAGCCACCAAGCGAGATCAGCAACACGAGCATCCAAAGATGCCGCGTGACAGGCAAGCGGTCCATCCGCGCCGACAACGACGCAGCGGCACGCAAATGGGGCTGTGTATCGGAAGGCGCAAACGGGGGATGGTCTGCTGTGATCGTGCGCTGCATGAATGTCTCCTGAAGTTCACCATCGGTCTGTAATTGCTTTGGATACCTGATGGTTTTCGATTCGTTCGTGTCTTTGCCTGCCCGGCCACTACGCGTTCAGGCGGCCGCTCTGCCTGTCAGCCGCGCGAGTATCTCCTGCGTATGCTCGCCGACCTTCGCCAGCGCCTGACGCACGCCGGGCCTGCGGCCGCCCATCGTCAGCGGAAGCAACACTACTTCCGTCGTGTCGCCGTCGTCGGTCTGCATCGGCACGAGGCCGCCGCTTTGCTTCAGATGCGGATCGTCGAACAGTTGATCGGGACGCACGATCGGCGCGTAAGGAATGCCCGCTGCTTCGAGCTTCGGCGCGAGTTCGTCGATGCGATGCTGTTTGAGGATGTCGCCAAGCCGCGCAAGCAGTTCTGGGCGCGCGGCGACGCGCATCGCGTTATCCGCGAATTGCGGCTCATCGGCGAGATCGGGCCGGGCGATCACGTCACAGAGCGTGACGAACTGCTTGTCGCTCACTGCGCCGATAAACAGTTGCTCGTCGTTCGCCAGCGTGAACACGTCATACACGCTCCACGCCGAGACGCGCGACGGCATCGGCGGCGGTGCTTCGCGCGTCATCGCGTATTGCTGCATGTGCTGGCCAGCGAGAAACACGCAGTTCTCAAACAGGGCGCTTTGCACTTCCTGACCGCGCCCGGTGAAATCGCGCTCGCGCAGCGCAGCCAGCACGCCGATCGCGCCGAACATGCCGCCCATGATGTCGTTGACGGACGTACCTGCACGCAACGGCCGCCCCACTGGCCCCGTCATATAAGAGAGCCCGCCCATCATCTGCACGACTTCATCCAGCGCGAGGCGTTTTTCATACGGCCCCGGCAGAAAGCCCTTGTGCGATACGTAAATCAAACGCGGAAATTTCTTCGACAAGATGTCGTAATCGAGCCCGAGTGTCGTCATCAGGCCGGGCCGGAAATTTTCGAGCATCACGTCGCACTGACCGATCAGTTCTTCAGCGGCTGCATGGCCTTCGGGCGTGTTGATATCGAGCACGACGCTCTTCTTGTTGCGATTGAACGTGCGGAAAAAGCCAATGCCCAGTCCCGGCAGCCTGCGCGTCTTGTCGCCGCCCGGCGGCTCGATCTTGATGACCTCCGCACCGAGATCCGCGAGGATCATCCCGCATGTCGGGCCCATGACCATGTGAGTGAATTCGATGACGCGCACGCCGTCGAGAGGCAGTCGAGTGGAAGCGTTCATGGCGGCCCTCAGGCAATAGCAGTGTGATTAGCAAAGGTTTTGGGCAAGCCCGCGAGCCACAACGAGCCGCGCAGCGTTTCGTCCGGCAGCCAGCGCGCGACCTTCGCACGCAACGCGAGAAGCCGTTCGATGTCGATGCCCGTTTCGATGCCCATGTCCGCGAGCATGAACGCGAGGTCTTCGCTCGACGCATTGCCGCTCGCGCCCGGCGCATGCGGACAGCCGCCGATACCCGCGAGCGTCGCATCGAAGCGCGCCACGCCCGCTTCCAAAGCCGCATATACGTTCGCGAGCGCGAGGCCGCGCGTGTCGTGGAAATGGCCGCAGCAGAAGCGCTCGCCCGCGATGCGCCGCGCCTTCTCGAACAGATCGCGCACGGCGGCCGGGCTCGCATAGCCGACGGTGTCCGCGATGCTCACGCAATCCGCGCCTGCATCGAGCAGCGCCTGCATGCAACGCAGCACGTCGGACGGATCGACGGCGCCCTGAATCGTGCAGCCGAACGCCGTGCCGATGCCGCCTTCGATCCGCGTCTTCGAACCCGCAGCGTCGCGCGCCGCCCGCATACGCGCGACGTCGGCGATCACTTCGTCAGGCGTCTTGCGCAGATTCGCGAGGCTGTGGGCGCGACTCGCGGAGAGCGGCACGAGCATCAGGTCGGCGCGTGAATCGATGGCGCGCTCGGCGCCTTTCAGGTTCGGCACGAGCACCGACACGCGCAAATCCGGCAGGGTCTTCGCGTACGCGACGAGTTCCGCCGTATCGGCCAGTTGCGGCAACAGACGCGCGGGCACGAACGAACCGACTTCGATTTCGCGCTGACCGGCGGCATACGCATCGGCGATCCATTCGATTTTCCGTTGCGTCGGAAGAATGGTCTGGATGCTTTGCAGGCCGTCGCGCAAGCCGACTTCGCGGATCACGACGCTCGATGGGAATGGGGGCATGGAAGGTGTCTCCAGTGTCGACAGGAGTTAGCGCTTCAGCGCTTACTCCTGTCCCATGCAACAAAGTTGCGTGCGTGCCGGTCGTGGTCATGCCGGCGTTGTGCTAACTTTAGACATTCCATCCGATACATAAAGCGCTATTTTGGAAGCGCCAGGTTTCCGGAACGGAAACCCACAAGGAGACGCAGCGCATGCGCGACATCGACCTGAAAACCTTGCGGCTCGTGGTGGCCGTGTGCGAGCACAAGAACATGGCGCGCGCAGCGCACGACCAGCACATCGAGCCTTCCGCCGTCAGCAAGCGGATCGCGCAACTGGAAAGCGATCTGGGCGTGCCGCTGTTCACGCGCTCGCGGCGTGGCGTGCAACCCACACCTGCCGGCGTCGCGCTGCTCGAACATGCGCGCAGCGTGCTGTTTACGATGGACCGGATTGCCAGCGACGTCGCCGCGTTCGGCAGCGGCCTGCGCGGCAGCGTGAGCGTATGCGCGTCGGCATCGGCGATTGCGGAAAGCCTGCTCGACGATGTCGCGTCGTTCATGAGCATGCCCGCGCATGAAAACATCCGCGTGCATGTCGAAGAGTGGCTGTCGCACGATCTCGTGCGGCGCTTGCGCGAAGGCGCCGCGTCCGTCGGTGTTTGCTGGGACAACGTGGATCTCGAAGGACTGAAGCATCGGCCGTATCGCGAGGACCGGCTCGCGCTCGCCGTGCATCCCGATCATCCGCTGGCGAAGCGCTCGACGCTCCGCTTCACCGAAACGCTCGGCTACGAGCACGTCGGACTGCCGCCGACGACATCCGTGCACATGATGTTGCAGCGCGCCGCGGCACGCGCGGGCGGCACGGTGTCTTACCGGGCCGTGGTATCGAATTTCGATGCTGCGTTTCGCGTGGTGGCCGCGAAGCTCGGCATCAGCGTGATTCCGCAGGTGGTCGGCGACACCTACGCGCGCATTCTCGACGTGCGCGTCATTCCGTTGACGGACGAATGGGCGAAGCGGAATTTCGTGGTCTGCTTTCGCGATTTCGAATCGCTACAGCCTGCTGCGCAGCGCATGGTGGATCATCTCGTCGAGCGCGCGCGGAGCGCGCACGCGCCACGATGAAATGCGCATCAGCGCGCCGTGCGCGCCGCGACGGCAGGCCGCGCAGGCGCAACATCGAGCCGCCGGAACACGAGCGCCGACAGCAGCGTGATCACGCCGACGCAAACGAAGCTCAGCATGAATCCCGTCGACGCCGAGCCCACGCCCGCCGAAAACAGGTTGACCAGCCCGCCGCCGATCGACACGCCCAGCGCGATCGCCAGCATCTGCACCATCGAAAACAGGCTGTTGCCGCTGCCTGCATCCGCATGCGACAGCCCCTTGAGGGTCACGCTGTTCATCGCGGCGAACTGCATCGAGTTGGCCGCGCCGAACACGGCGAGCAGCGCGATTTCCAGCAGCGGCGTCGACTGTTTCGACACGAGCGCGAACGCGATGATCGTCGAGCCGACAATCATCGTATTGACGAGCAGAAACGCCGAATAGCCGAAGCGCTTGATGAGCGGCGCGATCCATCGCTTCGACACGGTGCCGGCGATGGCGGCGGGCAGCATCATCAACCCCGAGCGCAGCGGCGAATAGCCGAGCTGCACCTGCATGAGCAGCGGCAGCATGAACGGCACCGCACTCGATCCGATCCGGCACAGCAGGTTGCCGATCAGGCCGACGCTGAAATTCGGTTCGCTGAATAGCGCGAGCCTGAACAGCGGCCGCGCGCTGGAGCGTGCATGCGGAATGTAAGCCAGCGCCGCGACGACGCCCGCCATCGCAAGACCCACCGACCATTCGACACGATAGGTGCTCATCGGCGGATCGATCGCGAGCGACAGCAGGATCATCGCAAGCGACAGTAGAGCGCAGCCGATGAAATCGAACGGCGGCGGGTGGCTTGCGTTGTCGTGCGGCAGAAAGCGCTGCACGGCGATCAGCCCGATTGCGCCGACGGGCACGTTGACGAGGAAAATCCAGTGCCACGAAATGGCTTGCGTGAGCCAGCCGCCCAGCGTCGGCCCGACGATCGGCCCGACCTGCCCCGCAATCGAAACGAAGGCAAGCGCCGATACGTACTGCTCGCCCGGCACGCTGCGCAACACGGCAAGCCGCCCGATAGGCAACAGCATCGAACCGCCGACGCCTTGCAGCACGCGCGCAACGACGAGTTGATCCAGCGTGTGCGCGCCCGCGCAGCACACCGAGCCGAGCACGAATACGAGAATCGCGGCGAGGTACACGCGGCGCGTGCCGAAGCGGTCGGCGAACCAGCCTGAGGCGGGTGTGAGAAGCGCCATCGTCAGCGAGTACGAGACGACGACGGGTTGCATGGCGAGCGGCGACGCGTGCAGGCTTTGCGCCATCGAAGGCAGAGCAGTGTTGACGATGGTCGTGTCGAGCGCCTGCATGAAGAATGCAGCGGCGACGATCCAGAGCAGTGCGGTGTGTGAGGAATCGCGGGTCATGATGATGTTCGGAGAGGCGCGGCGGAAGCCTAAAACATGGTGTTGCCATCACAGCGCCTCGGAAACGGGCGTTTCGCCGAACCGGCGATCGGGCCGATTCGTCCAGATCCAGATGCAGCGTTCATGGTATCGGTTTCACCGGCAATCGGGAAGTCACTGAAGGTGTTGATTGTCATCGCCGTACGCAGACACGCGATTTATCCCAATTCATGCCTTTGGAATATAAGCGTGTGGCAACAGCATGCCCTGACTTTGCTGCCTTCCAGAAAAATATGGCCGCACTTGGCCTGCCCGCACCGAAGAGTCTTTTCGAAACGGTGCAAACGGCAACTGCAAACGTCGCTGCAATGCTTGACGGATTTAAGTCGGTCGGTACGCGCGCGACCATGTCCGAAATCATCGGCGATCGCATTAACATTTACATGGCACGCGGCGTAGGCTTTTACCAACTCTAGACCAGACGACACGCACGTTCCCGCCGGCCCTTCCGCCGCAGAGACAGGCCAGGTGGTTTGCGCAATGCGAGCATTAGAGGAATATCGCAAGTCATTATTTTGTAAGCGCCGTGCTCGCGCGAAGAACAAGCAAAAGCCCGGACAATTCGATTCTTGATGTCATATCGCTCTTCCACATCTGAAAATCCAAGCCCCCTGAGCCGATAGCGAGTCTTACCGACTTTCTGTTTTGTTGCTCATTAGATGGATTAATACTCAAGTTTTCAGTTCTGCATCCGTTTACATCTATAGCGCGAGTCCGCCGTGTAACTCATGGCTGGCAAATACGCATTATCTTGTCCGGTGGCGATGTGAAAAGGGACAAGGACTGCTTCAGCGGTGGATTCGTGCTTTTCTACAATCTATAAACGGAGTGCGCGACGGAAGAGAGTCCGTCCGCATTGAACATGAACACGAAAATACAGACCCCGTTCCTGCTTTCCCTTATCGCAACTGTTGCACTGACCGCTTGTGGTGGCGGTGGCGGAGATTCCTCGACCGCAAGCAAATCGACGACGCCGGCTCCTACGTCGACACCCGCCAGCACGCCCTCGCCCACCCCCGTTGTGGACGGCGAATCGCTGCCCGATCTGGCGCATCCGCAAACGGGTTCAACAGCCGATGCGGGCAATGGACTCGAAGGCATCTGGTCCACATCCGGTACCAGTCACACGTACGCGACCATCGACCCGACAAATAATCTTCAATACGTCGATGGCATCGCGACTATTGCGACAACCGAGTTCTTCGGTTCGATTGTGCCAACGAGTACAACGTGGGTGCTCAATACCGGCGTCAAATATTCGGGGGGATTCTTCTACACGGCCTCATCGGGCAGCGGCGCGTTTGCGGCCAAACAGACGTTTAGCGGCAGTTACGTTGCAAACGGCAGCACGGTGAACCTCGCCTGGAACTACGACGCGGCGAATGCACTTGCAGTGACCCAATCAAGTGTCACCGGTACCTGGACAGAGACTAACACCTCGCTGACCGTGGACAATGCGGGTGCGGTATCCGGAACGATGTCGAACTGCCCTGTGTCAGGCACGCTTGTGCTGACAACGCCGTTGTCGAACAAGAACCTGTACACGTTTACGGTGACCGTAAGCGGGACGGCGAGCTCGTGTTCGGCTCCGTCGGGAACAACCTTTAATGGTCAGGCGGCAATCGTGTTCCTGCCGATTTCGGGTAGCAGCTTATACAGGCGGACAATTTTTTACGCGGCCAAGACAGCGGACAACTCCCGATATGCGATTGGGCAGGTGGCGAAGCCGTAAGGTTAGCGGCTATTTCACCTGAGTCCAGGATCAGGCTGTTGTTCTCTTCCACACAGTTGTTGGGAGTGAAAGTGTTCAACAGCCTGCCTGCCGTTGTCGAATCGGCTCCTGAAGGAGATCTGGTGCCGCCACTGGCGATATCTTTTCAGAATTGAGCTGTCATCTGAAATCCTACTGTTACGCGAGCCGTTGGAAACCCGTCCGGCTTGTAAATGGGCGTGCCCGCAAACAGATCGTACGCAAACCCGGCGACACGCGTTGGCAAGCTGCCGCGAATGCCGATGACTGCGCCCGCCAGTTGGGTCCCGGCGAGAAATGCCGTGTTCTGACCGTAGACGTGTCCATAGTCGATTCCGGCATAGAGTGCTTGCCCCGTCTGTCCAATCGCCCATTGCAGTTCATTGCGCCAGTAAAACCCCTTTTCCGCCGCGAGCATCGTCTCGCCATCGAAACCGCGAACCGTATAGCGGCTGCCGATAGTCAGGTCGTCGATATAGAACAAGGTGTCGTTCGTGAACTGGCCGTGCACTGTGCTCACGTAGCGCAAGTTCTGCTTTGCAACAGCGAAGGGTACGGAAAGATTCGCGTCGACCACGGCCATATGGAAGCGATACGTCGGACCATCAGGATACGGATCCGACGTCGCGCCCAGACCGCCGACGCCCTGACGATACGCAAGCGTGCCGTCGAATTGCGCAGCACCAAAGTAATGGCGATCAGTCAGGCCAGCTTCGATGAAGGTGTTGTCGCGCTTCTGCGTCGGAATGCTTGTGTCGTCGATAAAGCTTTCGCCGAAGCGCTTCGATAACTGAAGCTGCATGCCGAACACATCGTTCTGGCTGCGAGAGAGAACGCGCGCCAGCCTGAACGCTGCAGTCTGCGAATTGCCGCTCGACACAAACGTCTGGTTCACGCCGGCGATCTGCTCGTAGTAGGTATTGGTATTGCCCGAGAGCGTCGCTGTCCAGTAACCCCATGGCACGGAGTAAGAGCCATTGAATCCGTGCGAGCCCAAATGCTTGTCGCCCAACTCAAGATCCTGATTGGCGCTCAGTGCAAGCACGTCGTTAAGACCCAGCGGATTGTCGAGGCCAAGGCTCAGATTGCCCTGCAGTTTGCCCGTCGCGCGCGTGCCCGAGTTGTCGACGGATGCGACGACACTCCATGGCTTCGTGCGCTTCACGTCGATCACCACTTCGCTTTCTCCTGGCGATGAAGTTGGCTCGACCTTCATGTTAACGTCCTGACTCGCGACGCGCTTCATCTGTTCGAGGCCCTGTTCGAGATCGCGCAGATTCAGCATGTCGCCGTCGCGAGCGGGAAATGCTGATTTCCATGTGCCGCGCGTGTCCGGATTCGCGAAACGAAGATGACGGACGACTCCGGGTACGAGTGCGACTGCCAGCGTGCCTTTCGATACGTCCTGCTCGGGCAGTAACACGCGGGTCGTGACGTAACCGCGACTCAGGATGAGTTGCTGCACGCCCTTGGTGAGAATGTCGAAGCCCTGCTTTCCGATGCATTGGCCCGCGTAGTGATTGAGCCATTCCCGCGCGAATGCAAAGCGGTCGAGTGGCAACGCTGATGCGCCCTGCTTGCGGATCGCGTCGGGTAATGTGTCGGGCACGTCGAGCGCGAATGTATCGATGCGAAAGCATGGTGATTCGGTTGGAAGCATGGGAAAGCCGTCAGCTTTCGGTGCCGTCGAGCGCACTGCCGGCGCGTTGACCGCCTGGGCTCGCTGTTGTGCGTCGCGTTGCTGCTGCACCTGCTGGTTCTGTTCAGCGCTCGCGCGTGCGGCGGCAGCTGTGTCCGCAGGAGTTGGCGCCTGCTGCGCCTGGCCCGTTAGTGATATCAAGGCTGTGAGCGGGAGTGCCGCCAGCCTCTTCATGCTGTTCATTGTCTGTCTTCCGAGAATCATCCCTGCGTGCGGCGAAAGCCCCCGTTGCCGCTCCATGCAAGGTCCTACTTGTTACCTGCCCGACATTCACGCGCTACGCCCATCCGCACTGGTTCGTCGAGACCGTGATCATCAATTTGCCGAGCCTCGATTTCGCATTGACGCCCTTGCTGCGTTAGAAACACGTCATAGTCGCGGCCTGCTTCCGGTGTCAATACCACCGAGGAAGCGACGCATCGACGGGTCGTTCCATACTGACCCGAATACACTACCCATCCCATCGAATACGTAATCGATTGCCCTGCCGGAACCACGTATTCGCGTATGAATGTTTTTCCCGTCAGGCCCTGCACCCGCATCCATGGTCTCGGGCTCGGCGGCATGCCAATCAGCACGCTGCGGGTTGAGTACCGAAAGCTGCCAGCCATTCCGTCATCGACGCGTGTGCCATCGAACTTCATCCAGCTCTGGTAGCAATCGCCTGACCGAAATACTACGTAGGGTTGATTGTTCTCAGACGAAAACACACGCACGCGCGCTGAACTCGCCATTTCATACTTCGGCGATTCCACTTCTATTTGATGTGCCGGCTGTGGCAACAACGAACAGGCAGATAGACAACATGAGGTGACGAAAGTGGTAAAGCACGCCCGATACAAAAGTGTCATTTTCGAGATTCAGTTTTCAACGCTACGATCTATTGAGACTCTAATGCTTTCACCAATACTGCAGATCCGGCGGAGTATACGATGTTAAAGTCCAATCTGCTGTCCGGTGATAATACGATCACAACGTCATGCTCATTTTCGGCATCGACCGCTATAAACGCCCATGCCTTAATCATTCCTCTGACTGATTTCTAGACCCGTTCGGGATAGCGGCAGTCCATACTTTAATTTCGTGATGGCTTGTCGTCTTCGTCCTCGTTTACTTCGTAGGTCTTGCGAGCTTTCTCGTACTGGTTGTCGAATGGCTTCAGTCCGAGCGCTTCTGCACGAGATGCATACCCTCCAATTGCTGCGACCGGTATTCCCAGAACCACGAGAGCAATCGCCACAAAGGGAGGAAGGAAATCGACGGTCAGACCGCTGATCAGCATTGATATACCTATCGCAATCAAACAGATCCTTGCCCATTCGGCGATATTCCCATCAACGATAAATTTAATTTTTTTCATTGAAATTTTCCTTTCACTTTAGCCCACTGAGCGTTGATCCAGTCTTGAGCACTCTGCGCCGCGCCGCTGTTGCTGGTTATATTGCCAAGCTCGTTAAAAATCGGAGCAGCCATCGCATTGCGATTCGCTAATATTCCGGTAAATTGATTAATGACATTCGATACAGAATAGCCACCAAAGTTGGGGGCGGCCGCTTGTTGAACGCCATTCAGAAACCAGGAACCCGCTGACGCCCAAACCGCAATCGCCTCGGCAGAGGCCGAAGCAAGCGGAAATGGCATTCCTGCGGCAGATAGTGCTGTGGCCATTGCTGAGACCCGGTCCAACTGCGTCGCACCAAACCCGGCCGCATCAGCGACCTGCTGTGACGAAGGCGTCGCGTACGCGATCCCGCAATTCCCCTGCGGACAAATCGACCCTGCCGATGACCCCATCGAAATTCCCTGTGAACCATACTGCGATTGTGCGCCTTCTGGAGACGCCGTGTACTGTTGGACAAGTGGCACATCTGAGCCATTTGTGTTTTGCAAGATAAACCCTTGCAGCGTCGGATTTGCAGGGCCTGGCGTCTGCGCCCAGATGGTCTTCCCGGTATTCTGGTCGACGCCAGCCATTTTCCACGTCGAACCGTCGTCTGGCATATCACCTTTGACAGTTGTGGCCGCTCCACTCTCGGATGTTCCGTTCGCTTGATAACCCATCTGCGCAAGTTGATTGGCGATGTCCGTCGGCGTAACAGGAGAGCCGTCTGCGTTCGTCAGCCCCTTGGCGTTGGCCGCTGCTGCAAGTTGTTGCGATAACCCCTTTTCTGGTTGATGCAATTGCCGGTTATACATATCTGCATTCGAGGCGGTGAATGCGCCTGCACTTCCACCAACGGCCGCACCCGCCGCCGTCGCGATTACGTTCGCCAGCCCGTTCCCTAGCGCGTGGCCGAGCGTCCCTGGTGCGCCCATCGAATCGGCCAGATCATTCAACTGCCCTGAGAGCGCGGACGAGACACCTGCACCCGCTCCACCGCCAACCGCTCCCGTCAAGCTTCCCGAGCCCAGCCCACCAAGCAAGGCGCCGCCTGCCACATGCAGCAAGATCCGGTCGGTCCCGCCCTCACTCCAGTCTTTGGCTTCCTGCCCGTACTGTGCTGCCGTATCCGTCTCGCCCAGCAACGTAGCGGCTTTTTCGCCACTCTTCGCCTGATGCTCCTTGTAATCGCCATACGTGCCGATCGCCTGCGCCACTTGTGCGCCTGCAGCGTTCGCAGCATTCATGACGTCCTGCTGTTGCGATACGAGATCGTTCACATCAGGCAACTTCGACACCGCGCCGTTGAGATCGGTCATATCGCGGTTCAAAGAAGCGACATCCTGCTTCTGGTTTGGAGCATCGGTGATGACGACACTACCTGCCGCAATGCCGCTTCTCGTCGTCGCATGCTCGCTACCACTGTCCGACTGTGAAATCATCGGCGTGATACCAAGGCCGCCTCCGCCAAATGTCATTCCGCTACTAGAGGCGCTGTATTCGGAGTGATTCTGCATGTCCGACCAGCTCAGCGTTCCCGTCGTCAACGTGTTCTGCGACGCGTCCGCACCGCTCGCGATGTACGCGCCCTTCAGGTCGGTATTGCCTTTGACATTGATATCGAAACCGCCCGTCCCAGCCTGAATGCCCGCCTGTTCATTCACGGCCGCATAGCTCCCGTTTGCGCTACCGTGCTGGGTACTGAAACTTCCGCTGGCGCCACCGCCCTGGCTGATGCTGAACCCTCCGCCCGAACTCGACTGATGCGCGGAACTGGTTGTCGTGTCCTGCACGCTGGCGATATTGAGGTTACCGCCGATGTCGGCGCTCACCTGTTTGCCGTTCACATTTGCGCCGATGATGTTCGTATCGCCGCCGGACACAATCGTCACGCTGTTCGAGCCTTGTACATGCGTATTGGTCTGTGTCGCCGCGTCGCTGTTCGCGTCGCCATGTGCCTTCGACATCGATGCGGACACGCCCCAACCATTCGTGCCATACGACACACCGACACTGGCGCTGCTCGATTCATTCGTGCTGCGCGTCGTGTCTGTATTGGTCGTGTTGAGCAGGTTGACCTGATTCTTCGCCGCCAGCAACACGTCATTCGCGTTGACATTAGAACCAGCGATCGTGAGGTTGCCGCTTCCCGGCGTGCCATCACCCGTAGCAGAAAATGCCGCTGTCCCGCCCGCCATCACGCTCGATCCTGTGCGCGTCGTCTGGTCTTCAGTTGACGTGCTCTTGCTCTGGCTCGATCCGAAGCTCAACTGCACGCTGATATCGGGCTTCTGTCCGGGACTCAGCGCCTGGCCCGCAACGGCATTGCCGATCGCACCCGCTGCAGCGATCGAATGAAGCGCCTTGGCGCGTCCGTTTTCACTGTGCGACGCGGCCTGACTCTCGCTGATGGCCGTGTTGATCGCATTGCCGATGCTTCCCGCGAGCCCGAGCGTAAAGCCGGTGGTTTTCACCTCATGCGTTTCGTCGTGGTGCGTGGTGCCCGTTGCCGCATCGATGATCACGTTTGCGCCCGTGCCAACGATGTTCTGACCCGCGATCAAATCGCTGCCCGTGATATGCAGATCGTTGCCGGCCGACAGATGCAGACTGCCATCCGTACTGCCGATAAGGCTCGCGTTGTTCGTCAGGGCGCTATCGTGCGTCGTGTCCTTATGATCGTTCGAACCATATGAAATGCCCGCACCGCCCGAACTACCCAGTCCCGTTTTCAGATCCTCATGAAAGTGACTACCCTCGCTCGTATCCTGCGACGTCGTAACGGTGAGATCATGCCCCGCCGACAATGTCACGTCATGCGTCGCAGCGACCGTGGACCCCGTGATTGTCATGTCATGGCCAGCCGCACCCGTCACCGTATCGCCTGACACCGTCGAATCGTTCGCCACCACCTGATGTGAACTGGTTGAATCGGTCTCCTTCTCGCTGGACAGAAAGCCGGAATGATTGTTCTGCGACCAGCTTTGCGAATCGTGCGTCTCGCTGACGCTGCCAATCGTGACATCGCCCGTCGATACGAGTTTGACACCGCCGCCGCCCGCTTCCGTCGCAACGGATGACCCAAGAATCGACAGGTTGCCGTTGCCGCCCTGACCGGCCGCGAGCGTGATGTTGCCGCCCGCGCTGACGCTCGAACCCTGCACTGCCTCGTCATAGCTGGAACTTGTATGGTGCGACTGCTCGCCGCCCATCGATTGTTCGCTGCGCGTGTGCGTGTCCTTTGCGGCAGTCACCGTCAGGTTGCCGCCGGCCACCATCGCCACATCGCCGCCGGCCTTCAAGGTCGCATCGGTGAGCGTCGTATCCCTCGCTGATACCGTCGTCAGACTGCCACCGGCGACAATCGCGCTGCCCAGGTTCTGGGTGACCGCGTCGTGTCCGCCATTGAGCCCGTCGTTTGTCCTGACGTCCTGCGTGCTGGTCAGCGTGGTTGTACCCATGTTGAGATCACGGCCAGCAGCAATGGCCGCATTGCTGCCGGCCGTAATGGTCGCACCCGTCAGGTTCACATCACGACCAGCGATAACCGTCACGCTGCGTGTCGCCGAGATCGCGCCGACGGCATCGACACCCGTTCCCGTCACGCTTCCAGAGAAAGTGTCCGAGCCGAACGTCTTCGACACGCCATAAGTCTGCGTCTCATTGATGACATCGCGACCGGCCTGCACGACAACATCCGCGCCGCCAATGCGGCCGCTCGTGTTGCGCACATCCTGAACCGCCGACACGGTCGTCGTCCCGGCACTGCCGATCACGCCGCTATTCGTAATGTTATTGCCGATGATTGTGGTCGCCACATCGCTGACAATATGGCCACTGTTGTTCACATCGCCGCTTGCATTCAGGCTCACGCTGTTGCCGGCGACGAGCGCGCCGCTTGCCGAAAGGTCAACCGTATCCGACTGCGCAAGATACACCTGCGGCACGAGCACGCTCTGATGCGAACCGTCTGGCAATGTCACGTCTTGCGAGACGAGCCACACCATATCGGTTGTGAGTTGCGACATCTGTTCGGGCGTCAGCGCAACGCCCGCTGTCAGCCCGAATTCCTTCGCATACTTCACGCCGTTGTTCATCAACGCCGTGTATTCGTCGAGGTTGTCCGTATAACCGGTGAGGAAGGTGCGGCCAGTCAACTGCGTGATCTGGTTGCGCACGAGCGTCTCTTCGTACATACCGTCGCCCACACGCTTCTCGACCTTCGAAGGATCGAGGTCAAGCTGGTTGAGCATGTAATCGCTCGATACGAAGTTCGTGTACTGGGTGAAGCGCGGGTCCGTCGCGACGAGATAGGTCGCGCCGGGTGCCGTGTTGTATTTGTACAGGCCATTCGACGGCAGCTTCAGATTGGGAATGCCGCCTGACAGACCACCCACTGTTTGCGGCCGGATCGGACCACCCGTCACGCCGCCCGCCTGTGCACCGCTCAACGACTGTGGATTGGCAGACTGCCCGGCGACTGAACCCGTCTGCGTTCCATCGGCGCTGCCGCCTGTCACGCCCGAGCCGATCACCGTTTGACCCTGACGGTTCACCGACCCGATCGTGATGTTCTGTGCCGTGGTCTGCACGCCCTGATTCGACGTGGCGATCGCGGGCAACGACGCGACTGTCGTGGTGGATTGCGCGATGCCGTCGTCGATCGTCTTCGTGTCGCTGCTGCCGCCTGTTTTCTGATGCCAGTAGAACGTCGACTGCTCGTCCTGCGTGACGGTCTGCTGAAGAACGATGCCTGTATCGTTCACGGTGCCACCATTCGCACGACGGACGAGGCTACCGCCTGCGCTCATCGTCGACGACTGGTTGTTGATCGCGCCGCCGTCCGCGTTGATGCGGATCGCGCCTTGCGCCTGGATCGTCGCAGCATTGCCCGCACTCAACAACTGATCCGTCGTCGTGGTCGTGTGGACGGTGCGCGTCGTTTCGCTATAGTCGTGCGAGTCAGGACCGAGGTCGAAACGCGTCTTCACCTGGTCCGGACGGATGTTTTTGTTCGGGTCGAAATCCGGCCAGAAGGTAATCGTGTACGAGTCGCCGTTGTCGGCGATGCTGTTGTACCACTGCGTCGGATTCGTCGCGATGTTGCGGGTTTGCGGAAGCGGGTGCTGAGTGCATACGTCATGAACGTTGCAGGTTTCCGTCGTCAGCGAATTGTCGCTATAGGTTTCCGTCAACGGTTGCGTGAGCGAGAACGTCTGCGCACTAGTGTTCAGGTTCGTAACCTGCGATTTGGGCACCGTCACGCTGATCGGCGTAGCGAGTTTGCCGACGATTTCCGCCTTCAGCGGCGCTTCGTCCTTGGTCCAGGTCCACTGGGAGAAAGTCGCGCTGCTATGGGTATTCAACAGATCGCCGATCGGAATACCCGCCGTCCAGATCGTCAGCGTCTGCGTGCCCGCATCCTGCGGCGTTCCCATCTGCGTCACCACACCCGTACGCACGTTATTCACCGTATGCGCGGCGATGTCGATGCTACCGTCGGCTTCGATACTCGCAGCGCTATTCGTCAGCACGTTCGTCTGGTTGGCGAGAAGACCAGAGCCGTCGCGGGCGCCATTGCGCGCGATCTCCAGGTTACCTGCGCTGTAGATCAGCGCGCCGTCTGCGTTGGTGACGGAGTTCGCCGCATAGACACGCACACTATTGACGCCCGCGATGACGGCAGCCGCACCCGTGTTCTGAACATCCGTTGCATTGACGGTCACGTCGTTGCCAATGACGGCACCCGTGTTCGCCAGCGTGGCGCTCGTCGTCGTCACCGAGTTGCCTTCGATCCGCCCCACGTTGGAAATCGTCCCCGCAGCATTGACCGTCGTGGTCGACGAATTGATGTCGGCGCCTGCGGCGTTGACGACGTTCGCGCCTCTCACCGTCAATGCGCCGTTTGCGGCGAGCGTACCTGTGTTGGTCAGCGTGCCCGTCGCATTGACGGCCATATTGCCGTCGGCGTGCAGGTTGTTCGCGGCCGTGTTCACATAATCGCCCGCGACATTCAGCGTCAGGTCGCGACCAGCAACGATATTGCCGTTGCCACTGATCGCGCCACCCGCCACGATGTCGCGGTTAGCGCGAATAGCACCGCCCGCATTAGCGAGCGAAGCGACTGCAAGCGATGCATCGGCGCCCCCGAGAATCGAGCCGCCATTATTGGTGACGGTTGCGCCCGCCTGGTTGATCGTGAGCGCCGTGCCGCCATAGATCGTGCCGCCCGCGTTATTGATGCTTTGCGTCACGTTGAGATTCGCCGCGCCGCTCGCGACGACGTTCGCACCGGCATCGTTCGATAGCGTCTGCGCGTTCAGCGTGAGATCGCCGTTGCCGCCGAGCGTGCCACCCGTATTCGTCACGCCCGTCGATGACGTCACCGACATCGCGCCATCGCCCGCATTCGTGAGCTTGCCGGCCGTGTTGTCGACGCTCGCCGCGCTGACGCTCACCGTACCGTGCGCGCCATTGGCCGATAGCGCCCCGTGCGCGTTCGATAGCTGGCCGCCCGCGTCGATCGTCAGGTTGCCAGCCGTTTGTACCGAGCCGCCTGCGCTGTCGACACCGCCGGATGTCTCGAGCGTCAAGCCGTCATTGCCGTAGAGCGCGCCACCGCGATTCGCGATGCCTGTCGAGACAGTGAAGCGTGCCGCCTTCTGTGCGGACAGCGTACCCGCGCTGTTGTCGAGGCTTGCGGCCGTCATCGTCAGTGCGCCGTTCGTGACCATCTTGCCCGACGCGTTAGTCACAGCAGCCGCCGCATCAATGGTCAACGCACCCGCGCCCGCGTGCTGGATTGTGCCGCTGTCGTTGATGATGCGATTGGCTAATACGCTCAGATTGCCGCCATTCGATGCAATCGTGCCGCCTGTATTGTCGAGCGCGCCAGCGGCGCGAATGGTCTGGTCGCCGGTTCCATATTGCGTGAGCTTGCCGCCGCGATTGGTCAAATCGCCCGACGCCGACACACTCAGCGCATCGCCGTCGATACTACCGTTCGTGTTGTTGATCGACGCAGCCGCGACGTTCGTCGTCGAACCTGAAAGCGTGCCGCCCGTGTTGTCGAGCGTACCTGTCGCCGTCGTGTCGAGCGTGCCGCCTGCCGTGATGTTGCCCGCAACATTGTCGAGCGACTGTGCGTGCACCTTCGCGTCGCCCGCAGCTCTGAGTTGACCGTGATTCGAGAGCGCGCCTGCCGTAACACCGAGTGCCCCGTTCGTCCCGATTACGCCGCCCGTATCGCCCGACGCAGTCGTGCCCGTTGCATTCACGAGCGCACCCGACGTCGTCAGGTTCATCCCGTCCCCGCTCAGCGACACGATGCGACCGGCGCTGTTGTCGAGCGACGCGGTGTCGAGACTCGCTCGTCCTGCTGCCTGCACGGTGCCTTGCTGGTTGCTCAGCGCGCCGCCGGATCTCAGTTCGAGCGCGCCATTGGAGACGATTCTGCCCGCCCGGTTCGAGACGTCGCCCGACGTCGTGATGCCGAGCGCACCATTGCCCGCATGCTGGATCGAGCCGCTATCGTTGACGACGCTATTCGCCGCGACCGTCAAGCTGTTTGCATTCGATGAGACTGCGCCGCCCGTGTTGTCGAAAGCGCCGCCCGCGTGAATTGTCTGGTCCGTGGTGCCGTATTGTGTGAGCTTGCCACCACGATTCGTCAGATTGCCGGCGGCCGACACGCTCAACGCATCGCCGTCGATGCTGCCGTTCGTGTTGTCGATGGATGCGGCGGATATACGGGTTGTCGTACTGGAAAGCGTGCCGCCGGTATTATCCAGCGCGCCCGCCGCAGACGCATCGAGCGCGCCGCCGGCAGTGATATTGCCGGCGTGGTTATCGATTGACTGCGCCTGAACGTTTGCGTCGCTCGCCGCATTGAGTTGCCCCTGGTTCGACAGCGCTCCCGCCGATATCTGCAAGGCACCGTTCGTACCGATCACGCCACCAGAAGCGCCCGACGCTGTCGTCCCCGTCGCGTTGACCAATGCACCCGTGGTGGTCAGCGACATGCCATCGCCATTCAGCGACACGAGCCGGCCAGCGGTGTTGTCAATCGAACCCGCATTGACAGATGCACGCGCGGCCGACTGAATGACGCCAGTACGATTGGCGAGTCCGTGCGATGCGCTCAGATCGAGCGTCGACTGCGAGACGATCTGCCCGCCGACGTTCGAGACATCCGACGCGGCGAGTTGCATTGCGCCGCCGCTCGACAGCTTGCCCTGCGCAACGGACAGCGTACCGGCTGCGTTTGCGCTCAACGCGCCGCCTGCCACTGTCGTCGTGCCTGACAGGTCGATATCAGAACCGCTCGCATTGAGCGCGAGATTGCCGCTGCCAGCAACTGTGCCATCGCCGTTCACGCCTGCGCCTAGCGTACCGCCTGACTTGATGCTCGCTGCACTGAGGGACGCGCTTTGTTGCGCCGCGAGCGTCCCGCTGTTCGTGAGCGCGCCCGACGTGCTGGCACTGATGTTCTGCTGTGCGTATGTCGTGCCGCTGTTGTCGATGCCGTCCCGCGCATTCGCGCTGATGTTGCCCGTCGCGTTGGTTTGTCCGGCGAGCACCAGCTTGCCTTGTGTGGTCAGAACCAGATCGCCCGCCTGCGCGGCAAGCACACCCTTGTTCGACACGCCGACGCCGTTCTCCGTGCCGACCAGCACGATACGGTTCGCGTACATGCCGCCGAGACTGCTCACATCGATCGACACACCCGGCGCCGGGCCGTCGCCCGCGATGGGCGTGGCGTTGAGCGTATCGTGATCGACGCTGTTTGCGCCCGTCACGACATTGAGGTTCTTTGCATAGATCGCGGCGTTCGCCTGCACCGCGCGTGAAATCAGATCGACCTGGTCGACGTTCGACGCATTCAGGCCCGCACCCTGAATGCTGATGCTGCCGCCCGTTACGTTAAAGCCCGTCAGCGACCCATCGGGACCGTAGTTCGGCGTGCCTGTCGTCAGAATCGCGCGCGACGTGTTGATGAATCCGCCGCCATTCACCGATATTCCCGAGCCGTTCGCGATGACGACTTCAGCCCGGTTGCCCGCGACTTCGACATAACCGTTGATCTGGCTGGCCGCGCGGCTATTGACCTGGTTGACGATGATCTTCGCGGACTGGTTCGCCCCGAAGTTCGGGTTGCCGTTGATGTAGCCCGCCTGCTGCGTGTTGACGATGGTGGGCGAGTTGTTCAGGACCACGCCCGCCTTCGGCACATCGAACTGCGTATAACCGTTGATCGATACACCCGCTGCCGAAGGGCGCGTGACGTTGACCTGCTGGATGCCGTTCGCGGTCTGGATGACAGTCGGACGATGTGCGCCCGCGTTCGGATCGGCC
This sequence comes from Paraburkholderia sp. XV, assembly GCF_020177535.1. NCBI lineage: Bacteria > Pseudomonadati > Pseudomonadota > Betaproteobacteria > Burkholderiales > Burkholderiaceae > Paraburkholderia > Paraburkholderia sp. XV. Next base: position 36,251 of record NZ_JAGUUD010000040.1, read on the forward strand.
ACGACCTGCGCAAAGGCCGTCGCCAGCCCGAAAACGGTCAGGCCCGTTGCCGCCAGGACGGAGCGCAGTACCGCGCCGACAGCGGCGCGCGTCGCTGCCGACACGTCGCCCGTCGTTTCGCCCTGATTCTTTTTTCCCGTCGCAGCGGCGGTTTCCTCAACTGCGACGAGCATTCCCCGGATCCGGCTGAATACCAGCCGGTAAGCTCTCTTGTTCATTTTTTTACGCGCTGCCGTAGTGCTAAAAGCGCGCGTAATGTATCAGATACATTTAGTAACAACTGTCAAACCATGCAAGGTTGATGCGAGGGCGCAACATTCCATGCAAAGCGCATGATGGGCAAAGCCGTGTCCGCGCGCGGGACGCGCGCCGCCCATGAACAGCGCGAGCCTGCCCGCATTACCCGACGTCGTATTCATCGCGCTGGCGGAGAAGCGGCTCAGTCAGCCGCCGGGCACGCTCCTGGAATTGCTGCCAGGCAGCGATCCGAGCGGCAAATGGATGAGTGAATAGCTGGCGCTTCCGCTTCGCCTATCGACGCCCCTCTGCCGTCAATGCATCGAAGTCGATCGACGTCAGCTCGCCGATTCTTTCGATCGTAATGTCGGGGTCGGGATACTTCGCGATCTCTCTGGCATCGAGCGCATAGTGGCCCTGGCGCGGGAAGATCGTCGTCAGGCGGTCGCCCCATTGCTCCTTCATCGCGGTGAGGATGCGCAGTTTGTCGTCGACCATCACGTAGTGGCGTGCCGGATAATGCGCGATCACGTCGTCGAGCATCAGTTCCTTGTGAATGTAGATCAGCACGCGCCCTTCCACTTCGTCCCACAGGCCCGAGCGCGAAACCTTGCGTGGCTGGAACACGACGTCGCCATCGGAAAGGATCGCCGTCTTGCCGAACTCGCTCGCATAGCGCAGCGCATCGAGCGCACCGGGAAATACGCGGTTGGCAAACGGATAATCGATCAGATAGCACGACATCAACAATAGCTGCGTGTCGTCGTCGTGCACGGTGCGATAGCGCTGCAACGCGCCGAGATAATCCGCATAGCCGAGCTCGCTGCGTAGATCCTCGAAGATCTGCCAGTAGCGCGCGCTATTTTCTTCGCCGAACTGCCGCGTCATGTGCGTGCGCAGGTCAGTCAGCACGTGATCGTTGTCGAGCAGCGTGTTATCGACGTCGAACAGAAAGACGACGTCGTTGTTTGATGGTGTGTTCATGCACGTTACCTCGCCTCGGTCGTCTGTGCCCGTCGAGCACGGTGGACGGCGCCGCGCCCGGGCGCAGATGCGCGCCGCGACACGTCGTCGTTTGCGCTAAGAGCCGCGAAGCGCGATGAAGTTCGCGACGGCCGGTATGCGCGATCAGCGCAAAGACTAGCACTGTCGATCGACGCGCGCCGCCGATGGTGCGTGCACGCGTTGCGCGGCCGCCCTTTGCCGGGTCGGCGCTTGCATGTTCAAGGAAAGGCGTATATCGCCGTGCGCCTGTAGACAGACGTTGCGCGGAAGGCGTCGGGGGCGCCGGCGGCGGCAGACAGTTAGTTGCGAATTAACGGACCACACGGTTGCCCCCGCCGATGAGCGTCCTCACCCGTGGTGAACCGCCGCCAGCCGCGCGTTCACGCAACCGCCGTCAGTCCGTCACCAGGCGCTCATCAGACGAAACGCCGCCGATCCGAGTATTGGTGTTTGCATCGATCGAATCGCGGCTGCCATCCAGACCCTTGCTGCGTCGCCAGCTGGCCGGCGGCATGCCGAACTCCCGCTTGAACGCGCGATTAAACGCCGCCTCCGATTCATACCCGACCTGCTCGGCCACTGCCGCCAGCGTCTGGTTCCCGTCCCGCAACGCCTGCGCTGCGACCTGCAGACGCCATCGCGCAAGGTACTGCATGGGCGGCTGGCCCAGCAGTTCCGCGAAGCGCTGCGCCAGCGCCGAACGCGAGAGGCCGACCTTGCGCGCGAGCTCTTCGACCGTCCAGCCATAGGCGGGTTGCGCGTGCAGCATGGCGAGCGCGCGGCCAACGAAACGATCGCCCACGCCCGCCAGCCAACCCTTGCGATCCGCCGGCAGCGCCTCGATGCAACGTTGCACCGCCTTCACGAAAAGCAACTCCGAAAGCCGCGCCAGCACGATTGCGCTGCCGACGCGCCAGTCGGCCGCTTCGTTGGCCGCGAGCTTCAACGACGATTCGAGCCACGCCGATTGCGGATCGTTGCGCATGTCGACCTTGAAGAGTCGTGGCAATGCCGAAAGGACCGGATTCGTCAACGAATCGTCGCAGGCGAGAAAGCCGCAGATGATCCGCGTGTGCGCGCCACCGCCGCCGTAGTTCAACGTCATGACTTCACCCGGCGAGGTACTCAGATACTTCGACATCAACTCGTCTGAAGGCGCGGGCTCGACGTCGAGTGAACTGCCCATCAGATGCGCTTCGCCTTGCGGCACGACAAGAAGTTCGCCCGCATCGACACGAATCGCAGAAGCAGGATCGTCAACGAGGGCAGCCCGGCAACTGCCTTCAGTGATGAGGTGATAGGACACGATGCGTTCGGCGCGCGGCAGAAACGTGGCGCACAGCTCCGATGTGACTTCCCCGACGACACACCAGGGTGCGGTTAAGTCGGCGTTTAGATACACCGCCCCTCCGAGACGCACCACGCGAAGAACATCCGAGAAAGCATCCATGACAGCGCCCATCAGTTTCGGCGTCCTGCGCAAAACATCTGGACGCCTGGTCATTCCTCGAACCAGCTTGCGTGCCGATACTGGCACTCACGCAATTCTGCAACAAAGAACGGTGAAGCGCTCATGAAATGTCGAACGAGCGGCCACCGCTTTATCCGGAGACAAACATGAGTCACGCGGATATCTATCGAGGCCAGTGCTTTTGCGGCGCCGTGCAGTTCACGTTGATTGGCAAGCCTGCGGGAATGGGCTATTGCCATTGCGAGTCGTGCCGCCGCTGGTCGGCCAGCCCGATCAATGCATTCACGCTGTGGAGCCCCGACGCTCTGTGCGTCACACATGGTGCCGACGACATCAGCACGTACAACAAGACACCGCACAGCTATCGCAAGTGGTGCAGGTTGTGCGGTGGACATCTCTTCGCGGTGCATCCGGGACTCGGCCTGATCGATGTCTATGCCGCGGTTGTAGACGACTTCCCCTATGCAGCGGGTGTGCACGTTCACTACCCCGAGTCCGTGCTCCCCATGAACGATGGCCTGCCAAAATTCAGGGACCTGCCTGGCGAAATGGGCGGCTCGGGCATCTCCGCCGTCGAGTAAACGTCGCGTAGCTGTCGCGTCTTCCAGATCAAGTCCGACTTGCCCGTTCGCCGCGCGGGCACGCTCGCAGCAGGCATTCGCGGCGCCATCCGACACGCAGCAAAGCCATGCCATTGCGCATCGCTGCCCTGGCCTTTCAGGAGTTCTTCATGTCCGCTGTTGATTCCGCTCTCGCACCCGTTGCAGACTTCGCCGCCGTCAAGGTTCGCCAGCAGGCGGCCTGGTCGACGGGCAACTATGCCGTTGTCGGCACCACACTGCAAATCGTTGGAGAGAACCTCTGCGAAGCGCTCGATATGCGTGCCGGTAGTCGCGTGCTCGACGTTGCCGCCGGTAACGGCAACGCGACGCTCGCCGCTGCGCGCCGCTATTGCGACGTCACATCGACCGATTACGTCGCCTCGCTGCTCGATGCCGGCCGTGCGCGCGCGCAAGCCGAAGGGCTTGCCGTGCAGTTCCAGGAAGCGGACGCTGAAGCGCTCCCCTTCGCGGATGCCTCGTTCGACATCGTGATGTCGACCTTCGGCGTGATGTTCACACCAGACCAGCAGAAAGCGGCCGCCGAACTCGCGCGTGTTTGCAAACCGGGCGGACGGATCGGTCTCGCGAACTGGACACCGGAGAGTTTCATCGGACAGCTATTCAAGACGATCGGCAAGCACATCCCGCCGCCGGCAGGCGTGAAGTCGCCAGCACTCTGGGGCACGAAGTCACACCTCGAAGCGCTTTTCGGCGCCGACGCCCGGAACATCATCGCAGCGAGCCGCGATTTCACGTTCCGCTACCGGTCGCCTGAGCATTTCGTCGACGTGTTCCGCACCTTCTACGGGCCGATGAACAAGGCGTTTGCCGCACTCGAAGGCGAGCCGCAGGCGGCGTTTCTGCGCGACCTGATGACACTGATCGAGAGCCGTAACCGTTCGAACGACGCGACGCTCGTCCTGCCGAGCGAGTATCTCGAAGTCGTAGTGGAACGCGCGTGAGTGGAGTCTGACGCCGGGCGTCCCGTCGATTCATCCGGACACCGCTTTTCCTGTATCGACTGACTTCGCTGCGCTTCGCGCGCGGCGAAGTCCCGCGATGCGCCGCGGCACGGCACACGTGTCTGTTTCAGTCCAACTTCCACTCAAGGTCTGTCGGCCGCGCGACGACGCTTCCGCCCGCCTTGAACCCGCAGAGGCAGCTGAAAGGTCCACCAGACAAGGCTTGCAGCAATGTGGCATGGACTCTGCGAGTACACGGCATTCATGCCGCTACGCAATCGGTCACACGATCGAACAGAGGACATCATGCTCATCTATCTATTCCAGTTGTTGAGAAAGGCACTCGACCGTGCTGAACATAGCCGCCGTGACGCGTACCTTGCAGCCGCGGTCGACATCGTCGAACTCGAACGCCGCATGCATGCGAGCGAATATGACTGAGGCACACGCGCCGACGTCCCGATCCAACTTTCGAACTGTCTGAACAACATGGACATCACAGTCGCATCGCAATCCTCTTCATCCGTCACATCGGTGATCGCACTGCATTGCTCCGGCTCGGGAGCGGCGCAATGGCGCAAACTCGGCGAAGCCCTTGGCGCGCGTCACGCGTTCGTCGCGCCCGAGCACTACGGCTGCGACAGCACGGGGCCGTGGAGCGGCGAGCGCGCGTTCACGCTCGCCGACGAGGCCGCGAAGACACTGGGCATCATCGACGCATCGCGCGGCAAGGTGCATCTCGTCGGCCACTCGTATGGCGGTGGCGTGGCGTTGCGCGCGGCCGTCGAGCGGCCCGAGCGTATCGCGAGTCTGACGCTATACGAGCCCTCGGCGTTTCATCTGCTCAAGACGATGGGCTCATACGGAGCCCACGCGCTGGCGGAAATCGTCGCGATCTCGAAGCGCACCGCCGATGGCGTGAACTGTGGCGACTATCGGGGCGCGGCTGCTTCATTCGTCGATTACTGGGGCGGCCGGGGCGCATGGGAAGCATTGCGCCCCTCGGTGCAGGACGCGCTCACGCGCTGGGCGCCGAAGGCGCCACTCGACTTTCGCGCGCTGCTCGACGAACGCACGCCCGCCAGCGCGTACACCGGTTTGCGTGTTCCGGCGCTGATCATGCGCGGCCAGCACGCGCCCATTCCGACCCGCGCCATTGCCGAGCGATTGCCGATGTTGCTGCCGGCGGCGCGCCTTGCGATCGTCGAAGGCGCAGGACACATGGGCCCCGTCACGCACGCCGACAAGGTCAATGCGGCCATCGTGCGGCATATTGCGGAGGCAGATGCGATCGCTTGATCATGCCGACGTCGACGCCGATATCGATATCGATCTCGAGCTGCCGCGACCTCAAATACAAAGCGGCGCACGCGGCGCCGCTTCACACGACACAAGAAACATTCACGCTCAGGGCTGCCGTGCCTGCGCCGCTGCCGGACAATGCGGGTCCTTGCCCCAATGTCCATCGCAAACGCGCCAGCGGCACAGTTGCTCTTCGAAGAAACCGTGCTGGCCACATTCGTTGATGCGTTCGGCGAGCGTCGCTGTGGGATTGCCAGCCGCGCCCACTTTCTTCGCCGCGGCCTGAGCATCGGCGGGCTGGTCGGATCGGGTCGAAGCGGGCTTGGTGCGCGCGACGAGCGCGGCGAGCAGATCGGCATCGGAATCGTCCTTCGATTCCTGCTTGCCGTTCGGCTTCTTCGCGCGCGACGCCACGGCCGCTTTGCTTTCCTTCGAATGGCGCTCTTCCGCGAGTTGCCGCTTATCGTGTTTACCGTGCGCCGCTTTCGATGCCGTGTCGGCATGCTTCGAGCTCGCGGCACTGGCGGGCTTCGCAGTATCGTCGGTGTTCGTGCCTGACACGATTGCCGCTGATGCATGCTCGTCCGATCCGCCCGCACCATCCGCCAACGCACGCGACAACCGGCTGCCGTCGTCATTCGATGCCTGTGCGCGCGGCATATCCTTGCCCGCATCGTCAGCGGCGACGATGGTAGCGGGCGCCGCAGCCGGCACGGCGGAAGCCGACACACTCGCCGTCACACCGCTCGCGAGCCGGACGCTCGACGCCACGACAGTGGACGCTCCATTCGCCGCATCCTTCTGCGCGGCGGCCGCTGCAACCTTCTCCGCCGAAGCACGATGGTGCAACTGATAGGCACCCACACCACCCGCGGCGATCACCAGCGCCGCCACGACGAGGGGCAGTGCGCGCGAACGCTTCGGCTTCTGGTTCGCGGAAGGATCGACGCGTCCTTCGAGATTGGCAAGAATGCGCGAACCACCCGCTTGCCCATCTTTAGCCGGCTCGGATAGCAGACTGGGTGGGACTTTTGAGTTCGATTCAGGCGCACTCATTCACTGTCTCTTGGAAACTGGTTAATATTCGAGAGGAAAATGTGTAAAAGCCCCTCCTCGGGGCACGCCTGATTCTAAGATCAAGCATTACAAAAAACAATTGCCGCGAATTTCCGGGGTTTCCTTTGATTGCCGTCGCACTCGTCGTCTATTTCGCCATTGCTGTTTTGCTTGCGGCAATCGTCCTATTGCCGCCAGTCCGTTTAACAATTCTTGGCGGCATAGCAGTTTGGCATGCGCGATTCATGCGGCGCGCATCAAATAACGCACTGAAAGCTAAAGCGCAATTAAGCTATTCGGCAAAAATGTCTCAAGCGACAATTGCCGATATGCAAAACTTACTGGCACGCCGGCGCTTGCTGATTTTAACCACCACAGGTATTCTTGCGACGCCGCCATTAGTAGCCGTCGCATTACGCGGCAAACAGTTATTCCAGTTCGATGACGTTTCCAGGTCACCGGACGAAAAAATCGCCCAATTGCTCAATGGCGAACAGCTGGTGCCGCCTCCGCCGCTGCCGCCCGAAGCCTTTGCGACACAAGAGGTCGAGCAGATCCGGCCCGCGCTGAAAGACGCGAGCCGCGACTGGAATATGCTCGATGCCGATTTCCGGACGCGTCTGTTGCTCGTTTATAAAATCATGCGTGAGCAACATGGCTATGAGATGGCGTTACTGGAAGGTTACCGGAGTCCGGAAAGGCAAAACCGCCTTGCGCAAATGGGTAGCAATGTCACAAACGCAGCCGCATTCCAAAGCTATCATCAATACGGTCTCGCTGCCGACAATGCCTTTTTGCGCGACGGCAAGATCGTCATTTCCGAAAAAGATCCGTGGGCCATGCAAGGCTACCAGTTATACGGACAAGTCGCCGAGCAAGTGGGGCTGACATGGGGCGGGCGATGGAAAATGAAGGACCTCGGACACGTCGAATATCACAAGCCCGGTTTCGTGCTCGGCCGCAATCGATAAAATGTTAAATCGCACTTTTTACCCGCCATCCAACACATGAATTGCGGCATTTCCAATCTTACTCAAGACGCATTGAAACGATCGGTCGAATGATCGTTAAAGGCTGATTAAGCCGCATTAGACGTCTTTTCACACGCTATTCCTATCATCAAGACCTGACAGGCTTATGCAACGCTTCCTCAACGGGTTGACCTCCAGACGCACGCTGACCGTCATCGGCGTGCTCGCGCTAGCGGCCGTGCTATTCGCCGGCGCGGACTTCTTCCAGATCGATCCCGTTTGGCCGGCCATTGCGGTCGGCGCGCTGATTGCGCTATTGCTCGTCACGTGGCTCGTCAGACGCCTCCGTATTCGCCGCGCGAACAGCAAGCTCGGCGAGATGCTCGAACAACAGGCGCAAGCAGGCAGCGAAGCGACGGTCGCCGCGCCCGCTCGTGGCGCGGATCTCGACGTGCTGCGCACGCGTCTCGTCGACGCCGTGAAGACGATCAAGACGTCGAAGATCGGGCAAACCTCGGGCGGCTCGGCGCTCTACGAATTGCCCTGGTACATCGTGATCGGCAATCCCGCAGCGGGCAAGAGCAGCGCGGTGCTGAACTCGGGCCTGCAATTTCCGTTTGCCGACAAGAACGACGCCGTCGTGCATGGCATTGGCGGCACGCGAAACTGCGACTGGTTCTTCACCACGGAAGGCATACTGCTCGACACGGCGGGCCGCTATTCGGTGCATGAAGAAGACCGCACCGAATGGCTCGGCTTTCTTGGCCTGCTCAAACGTTTTCGTCCGAAGGCGCCCATCAACGGGATCATCGTCACCGCGAGCATTGCGGAACTGACGGGCAACAAGCCGGAATTCGCGATCAACCTCGCGAAGAATCTGCGGCAGCGCGTGCAGGAACTGACCGACAAGCTCGAAGTATTCGCCCCCGTCTACGTGATGTTCACGAAGGCGGATCTGATCACCGGCTTCACGGAATTTTTCAGCGGCGGCGAGCGTCACGAGTACGACCGCGCGTGGGGCGCCACCCTGCCCTACCAGCCCGACGAGAAGCGCGATGTGGTCGCGCAGTTCGACGAGCACTTCGAAGAGCTCTACGAAGGCCTGAAAGAAATCAGCGTGGCGCAACTGTCGATCAGCCGCGGCAACAAGCTCTCGCCCGGACAATTGAGCTTCCCGCTCGAATTCTCGACGATCAAGCCATCGCTGCGCGCGTTCATCGCCACGCTGTTCGAGAACAACCCGTTCCAGCACAAACCGATTTTTCGCGGCTTCTATTTCACGAGCGCGCTGCAGGAAGGCGAGACGAACAGCGCCGCCGCGCAGCGCATCGCCAATCGCTTCGGCCTCAGCCCGGACGCATTGCCGAAGCCTCAGAGCACCTTTTCGAAGAACGGCTTCTTCCTGCGCGACCTCTTTTCAAAGGTCATTTTCGCGGACCGTCAAACGGTGCGGCAGTTCGCCAGTCCCGCCAAGACCCGTTTGCGTTATGCGACGTTCTTCAGCTTCGTCGTGATTTTGGCGCTTGCGCTGGGCGGCTGGACCTGGTCGACGATCGGCAACCAGCAGCTCACCGCCAACGTGCAAGCCGACCTCGACAACGTCACGCGCATGCAGCAGGGCCGCAACGATCTGCAATCGCGCCTGCAAGCGATGGACGTGCTCGAAGACCGCATCGAGCAACTCGAACAGTTCCGCCGCGAGCGGCCGCTTTCCGTCTCGCTTGGCCTGTATCAGGGCGACCGTCTCGAACAGCGCCTGCTGACCGAGTACTACAACGGCATCAGGCAGATCATGCTGGCGCCCGTGTCGCAGAGCCTCGCGTCGTTCCTGAAGGACGTGGATGCGCATCCCGAGCAGCTCGCGCCGATGACGCACGCGCCCGACTCCGGCGCTATTCCCGTGTCCGCGCACACGGCGATGACGTCGGCGAGTCAGGGCGGCCTCTACAGCGATGCGTCGCCGGCCAACGTCGAGGATGCGTACAACGCGCTGAAGACCTATTTGATGCTCTCCGACAAGCGCCACGTTGAAACCGCGCATCTCACCGATCAGGTCGCACGCTTCTGGCGCGGCTGGCTCGAACAGAATCGCGGCAACATGCCGCGCGACGAGATGATCAAGAGCGCCGAACGGATGATCACGTTCTATCTGTCACGCGTGAGCGACGACGACTGGCCGATGATCGACGCGAATCTGTCGCTGGTCGACCAGACGCGCGACAACCTGCGCCGCGTGGTGCGCGGCATGCCCGCCCGCCAGCGCGTGTATGAAGAGATCAAGGCGCGCGCGTCGACGCGCTTCGCGCCGATGACGATTGCGCGCATCGTCGGTGAAAACAACACGGGGTTGATCGCAGGCAGCTATGCGATTCCGGGCACCTTCACGCGCGACGCGTGGTTCCAGTACGTGCAGCCCGCGATCCGCGACGCCGCGACGAAAGAGCTGCAGGCGAAGGACTGGGTGCTCAACACGTCCGCGCGTGACGACCTCACGCTCGAAGGCAGCCCCGAGCAGATCCAGAAGGCGCTGGTCGGCATGTATAAGACCGAGTATGCGCAGCACTGGCAGAAGTTCATGCAGGGCATTGCGGTGCAGAGTTTCGGCAACTTCAACCAGGCTGTCGAAGCCATGAACCGTCTCGGCGATCCGCAAGACTCGCCGATCCGCAAGGTGCTCGAAACCGCGTACGAGCAAACCTCGTGGGACAACCCGTCGCTGGCGAATGTCGCGTTGAAGAGCGCGCAAGGCGGCGTCGTGAACTGGGTCAAGCAATGGTTCTCGCGCACGCCCGCCTCGCAACTGAACGCGAACGTCGATATCAACGGCAAGCCTGTCGATCTCCCCATGGGCCCCGTCGGCGCGGATTTCGCGGGGCTCGCGCGCATTGCCGTGAAGAACGGCGACGTGTCGTTGCTGCGCGGCTATATGGACTCGCTGTCGAAGGTACGCACGCGCTTCAACGTGTTGAAGAACCAGGGCGATCCGGGTCCGGGCGCGCGTCAACTGATGCAGCAGACGCTCGACGGCAACGGCTCCGAACTCGCCGACTCGCTCAAGTACGTCGACGAACAGATGCTCACGGGCCTTACCGACGCGCAACGCAAGGCGCTGCGTCCGCTGCTCGTGCGTCCGCTGATGCAGGCGTATGCCGTGGTGATCCAGCCTGCCAGCGCCGAAGTCAACAAGGTCTGGAACGCGCAGGTGTACCAGCCGTTCCAGGCGTCGCTGGCGAGCAAGTATCCGTTTGCGGGCGACGCGAAGGTCGAGGCTGGCGCGAGCGAGATCGCGCAGATCTTCGGGCCCGATGGCGCCGTCGCGAAGTTCGTCGGCAGCACGCTCGGACCGCTCGCGGTGCGGCGCGGCGACACGCTCACGGCGCGCACGTGGGGCGACATGGGCCTCGCGCTGGCGCCCGACTTCACCAACGGCTTCGCGCGCTGGGTCGCGCCGCTTGCAGGCGGCGCGGCGGGCGGCGCACAGGGTGCATCGGAACCGCAGACGGTGTTCCAGATCCTGCCGCAGCCGAGCAGCGGCACGACGGAGTACACGGTGGCCATCGACGGCCAGCAACTGCGCTATCGCAACACGCCGCCGCAATGGACCAACTTCGTGTGGCCGAATCCTTCCGGCTCGCCGGGCGCGACGCTGTCGGCCACGACCTTCGACGGCCGCACCGTGCAACTCGTCAACGAGCCAGGACGCTATGGCCTCGAAAAGCTCATCAACACCGCGCAACGCTCGCGCCGCCCGGACGGCACCTTCGATCTCACGTGGACGCAAGGCAGCGTGAGCGTGTCGGTGAGCATGCGGATCATCAGCACGTCGCAGGCGACGGCAAGCGGCGACGCGCCTCAACAACAATCTCTGCGCGGCCTGAAACTGCCTTCATCGATTGCCGATGTGGGTGCGCCCACAGGCGCTGCGGCGACGGCCTCGACGGCCTCGACGCCCGCGGCCACGTCGCCGACGGCGACGGCAGCCGTTGCCGCCACCAACAACGGGAGCGCGCAATGAGCCAGACCGTGCAGGCGCAGATCGCCTATTTCGGCAAGATTCCGTCGCGCGGCGACTTCGTGAAGAGCGCGCACAATCCGCAGTTGCTGCAAACGCTCGACCGCTGGATCGCGCAAGCCATGGAACTGCTTGCGGAAGATCCGCGCTGGAAGATCGTCTATGAAAGCGCGAAGCCGATGCACTTCGCGTTTCTCGGCTCGCGCAGCAAGCTCGCCATCGCGGGTCATATGGTCGCGAGCCAGGATCAATCGGCGCGGCGCTTTCCGTTTCTCGCGGCCACGGCGCTCGAAGTGGACCGGCCGCTGGCGTTCTTCGCGCGCAGCCCGCTCGCCTTTGCACGGCTATGGTCGCGCGTTGCCACGCAGATGAAACCGCTGCTCGATTCGACGGAACCGGCGGGCGCATTGCAGGCGCTCGGCGAAACGCAAGTGCCGATCGAAATTGCGGGGCCGGGCAATCCGCATGACGGCACGTTCAACGACTTCGTCGAACATCAAACGCTGTCCGGTCTCGAACAGATGCTGCTCGCAAGCGGACACCCGGTGCGGCTGCGCGGCGCGATGCTCGCGCTCGGTTCGCTGCTGCGCCCCGTGATGACGAGCGGAACATCGCACCTCGAACGCGGTCTCACGTTGCCGTTGCCGAGTGATCCGTTCTATCGTTCGCTGGTCGCCGCGTTCTGGCTCGAACTGATCGCGCCGTTCGTCGCGCATGCCGATTTCGAACTCGCCATTTTCATGGGCACCATCGCGCAACGGGAACGCCTCGTGATCGGCTTCAATGGCGCATCGGCGAAAACGCTGCACAGTGTCGTCGATCCGCAGGCGTACGCACAGCACAACATCGACATCGACGATCCCGAATGGATCGACGAACACGCACAAAACGACCATGGCATCAGCAAGCTCGTCAGTTACCTCGATCAACCGCAACTCTCGCTGCGTGTCAGCATCGACACGTTTCGCGAAGCGTTTGCAGGAGCCTGAGACCATGACGACGCGAATCAGGCGCAACGTGATCGCGGCGGCACTGCTTGCCGTAACGTCAAGCGGTGCAGCACTCGCCGACAATGCCGGCCCGGCGAACGTCACGCCCGTCGACAACAGCGGCGTCAAGATTCACACCACGGTTCTGCCTGCGCCCACCCCTGCCCCCGTGCCGAACGTGTCCGCAACCGCGTCCGCATCTGCAAGTCCTGTCGCGACGGGCGCCGTCAGATCCGCGCCGCCCGCGGCGAACGCGGTGCCGGGCCAGGTCGTCGTCGGCGGCAAGCTGCCCGATGAAGCCACCAAGGCAGCCGTGCTCGCACGCTTGCGCGACACGTATGGCGCGGCGAACGTCGTCGATCAGATCGAAATCGGCGACGTTGCGACGCCGCCAAACTGGAGCGCGAACGTACAGAAGCTGATCGGGCCGGAGTTGAAGCAGATCAGCAAGGGGCAACTGAAGATCGACGGCACGTCGATCGAAGTGAAAGGCGAAGTGCGCAACGAGGCGCAGCGTCAGCAGCTTGCAAGCGACATGGCGAACGCGTTGAACCCGACCTACACGATCCGCAACGCGTTGCGCGTCAGCGCCTCGGAACAGGGTCTGCTCGATCAGACGCTAGCCAATCGCACCATCGAATTCGAAACGGGCAGCGCGACATTGACGCCGCAAGGCCGCGCGATTCTCGATCAGATGTCGGCTGTGCTCACCAGGATGACGACGAAGCAGGTCGAGATCATCGGGCACACGGACGCGTCCGGTAATCGCTCGACGAATGTCGCGCTGAGTCAGGCGCGTGCGGATGCCGTGAAGGGCTATCTGGTCACAAAGGGGATTTCACCGCAGCAACTGTCGACGCTCGGCGTCGGACCGGACCAGCCGATCGCCTCGAACGATACGGCCGATGGCCGCGCGCGCAATCGACGCATCGAATTCCGCGCGGGTTCGTAATGCGGCGTCTGGCCTAGTTATTCTCTTCGGGCTTCACGCCCAGCATCTCGCGGATATGCGACAGCGAGCCGTCGTCCTTGACGACGGTCGCGAGCCACTGATGCAAAGGCATATCGGCCCACTCCGCAGCCTTGTCGGCGAGATACGCGGCTGGGCTGTGCGGCTCCGTGTGACGAAAGAAGCGCGCGACCGCGCGCAATTGCGCCACCGCCTGCGCCCGGGTTTGAATGACGCCCGGCGTCGGATTCGGCAGGTTCGTGGTCGATATGGGCAACGGTAGCTCCTCCAGCGGTGCCGTCCTGAACGACGGCTCACTGCGCGCTTCGACAGCTTCGGGTTGGGCACGCGGCGCGGCCTGGCTTTGCACCGGCGTTTGCGTCGGCGGTAGCGTGTTCGCGCCTACGTCTTTTGCGAAACGCTCCGCAAGCCGATAAACCGCTTCATACGCATCCTTCGCCTGCCGGAAACTCGGCGCCGCATCGCCGGCGTGACGCTCCAGCTCGCTTTCGAGCGACAGCATCGCCGCCTCGAACGCGCGCAGACCGGCAAGCAGGACTGTATAGAAAGCGGGCTGCGTCGAGCGTTTCGACATCTCGATCTGTTCATTCGACGGCTTGCCGCGCGCGATATCGTTCGCATGGTCGGGGTCACGCCTGATCGCCTGCGCAACATGCGTGGCGACGTCCCAATCGAGCGTGCTGAACGAACTGCCGGGCGCCTGCGTGACGGGAAACGCGCGCAGCAATTCCGCCGTGCGCACCACCAGCCAGCCGATATTGCCGAGCCGGTACTCCGCATCGTCGCCATCCACGAGAGGATGCACGCTGCTCCAGTAGCGTTCGCACAAGCCCGCGAGCAGCGCATAGCCTTGCGTGAGACCGGCCACGCCTTCTTCGATCGCAAGCGCTTCCGTCAGCCATGCGGCAAGTCGCAGATCCTTCGTTCGGGTCAGAAGCAACGTCGTGCATTGCTCGATGACGAACGACCAGTCGGCCTCCTTGATCTCGGTGACCCATTCGCCCTGATCCAGCGACGCATCGTCGAAACGGCGCGCATGCTGGATCGCATCGAATTCCGACGAGAACAGTAAGTCGTCGCCGCATGGCGACGCGTCGCTGATCGGTTCAAGCAACGTGGTGAAATTGGTCGGCATGTTTCTGGTGAACCTCAGGCAACGGTATATTCGAACTCGCCCGCTTGCGTCGCGCGCGCGCCGATGCGCTTGACAGGCACGCCATCGGCGATGCGTTCGAGCACATGCTGCGCGATTTCGGGCAGCAATGTGCCGTTAAGAATGTGATCGACATTGCGTGCGCCCGAATCCACTTCGGTGCAGCGTGCGAGCACGGCTTCGACGAGCGACTCGTCCCATTCGAAGGCCGCCTTGTGATTGGTTTCGATGCGGTGCCGGATGCGCTCGAGCTTCAATTCGATGATCTCGACCAACACGTCGTCGGCAATCGGGTAATACGGCACGACCTTCATGCGGCCAAGAAAGGCTGGCTTGAACGCCTTGTACAACTGCGGGCGCAACATTTCGGCAAGTGATCCGGCATCGGGCATGTCCTCGTCGTTCTTGTTCAGGCACGCCTGCATCACCGCAGATGAACCGACATTCGACGTCAGGATGATCAGCGTATTACGAAAATCGATCTCGCGCCCTTCGGCGTCGTCCATCGTGCCTTTATCGAATACCTGGAAGAACATCTCCAGCACGTCCGGGTGCGCTTTTTCAACTTCATCGAGCAACAAGACGGAATAGGGATTGCGCCGCACTGCTTCCGTCAGCACGCCGCCTTCGCCGTAACCCACGTAGCCCGGCGGAGAACCCTTCAGCCCGGAAACGCTGTGGGCCTCCTGGTACTCGCTCATATTGATCGTGATCATCTTGCGCTCGCCGCCATACAGAACGTCGGCCAGCGCGAGCGCCGTCTCCGTCTTGCCGACACCCGATGGCCCGACGAACATGAATACGCCGCGCGGCTTGTTGGGATCTTCGAGATTGGCGCTTGCCGTGCGCACGCGTTGCGCAATCGCTTCGAGTGCATGATCCTGGCCGATCACGCGCGCGCTCAACAACGGCTGCAGATTCAGCACCGTGCGCAACTCATCCTTCACCATGCGGCCAAGCGGAATGCCCGTCCATGAAGCGACGATCTCAGCGACGACATGCGCGTCTACCTGCAACGGCACCATCGGTGCGGTCTTCTGCACCTCTGCCAGTTCGGCGACGCGACGTTCCAGCGTTTCGCGCGCGCTGGCGAGTTCGTCTTCGTGACAATTGCCGTCGCGCGCCGCGTCGATCCTTTCCCGCAACGCGACGATTTCACCGACGATCATGCGCTCCTTCTCATACCGCGCCCGATCGTGCGCAAGCCGTTCGACGTCGATCGCGTGCTGCTCGCGCAATGCCGCGAGGCGCTCATCGTGCGATGCGCCGCTCGCCGTCTCGCGCTCCAATGCCGCGATTTCGGCGTCGATGCGTTCCAGACGCTTGCTGGTATCGTCGATTGCGGCGGGCGTCGCACTTTGTGCAAGCGCGACCTTCGCGCAGGCCGTGTCGAGCACGCTGATCGCCTTGTCCGGCAACTGACGTCCGCTGATATAGCGATGTGACAGACGCACGGCTTCCGTGATCGCGTTGTCGAGAATGCGGACGTTGAAGTGCTTTTCCATCAACGAAGCCATGCCGCGCAACATCGCAGCGGCAAGCGTTTCATTCGGCTCTTCGATCTTCACGACCTGAAAGCGTCGCGCAAGCGCCGCATCCTTCTCGAAGTACTTTTTATACTCACTCCATGTCGTCGCGGCAATCGTGCGCAATTCGCCGCGCGCCAATGCCGGCTTCAGCAGATTCGCCGCATCGTTCTGTCCAGCCGTGCCGCCGGCGCCGATCATGGTATGCGCTTCATCAATAAAGAGAATGATGGGATGCGCGCTTTTCTTCACCTCGTCGATCACGCTTTTCAAGCGGTTCTCGAACTCGCCCTTGACGCTCGCACCCGCTTGCAGCAGCCCCATGTCGAGCACGTGCAGCGCGACGCCGCGTAGCGGCGGTGGTACGTCGTCGGCGGCGATGCGCAGTGCGAGCCCTTCGACCACGGCCGTTTTACCAACGCCCGCTTCGCCCGTCATGATCGGATTGTTCTGGCGGCGGCGCATCAGGATGTCGATGGCCTGACGAATCTCGGCTTCGCGGCCGATCACAGGGTCGATATGGCCATCGCGCGCGCGTTGCGTGAGGTTCGTCGTATAGGTATCGAGCGCTGGTGTCTTCGACGCGGCATTCGGGCGCGCAGAGTCTTCTGTCGAAGCCGCCTGTTCCGCAGTCGCCGACCCGATTTCGCTTTCACGCGAACCTTGCGTCAATTCATCGAAGCTGTGCTTCAATTCCGTCACGCGTACTTTCGCAAACAGCGGCGACATGCGCTGCGCGAATTGCGCGAGATCCGGCGCACTCAACAAGGCAAGCAACAGATGCCCTGAACGAATGCGCGCAATCTGCGAATCCAGCGACGCAATCAGCCACGCCTGCTCGAAGAGCGCAATCAGATGCACCGAGAAAACGGGCGTGCGTGTATTGCCCGTCTTCAGGCGTCCCAGTTCGCGTTCGAGATCGGCGCGCAATGCATGGATATCGATGTCGCTCGCGCGCACGACGAGTGGCACGTCTGTCGCGGCTTCATCGAGCAATGCGCCGAACAGGTGTTCGAGATCGACCTCATAGTGGCCGCGCGCCAGGCAGCGGCTCGCCGCTTGCTCCGCTGCCTCGCGGCACGTCGGGTTGAGTTTGGCGATCAGGGTCTTCAATGGCGTGCTCATGGCGTACTGTCCGATGTGTCGTGCGTGTCGTTGTTTTCGTTTGCCGTCAGTGGATCACGTGCAGTTCGTAACGTGCGTCTGCCCTGTCTTCGACGACTTCGTTCGTGCAGAGGAACGCGTCCCAGCCCAGCCGCGACCCTTTGCCGAGGATGCTGGGGCCGACGTCCTCATGACGCAGCTTCAGCTTCACTTCGTATTCGAGCGTGATGCCCGCCAGCAGCGTCAGCATCCGTTCGAGTGCGACCGCCCGTTCCGCGCCGGGCAGGAAGGCCTCGTAGTCCGCCTTCTTCAACGGGCCGATGACGAGCCGCACGCGCATGTCGCGCTGCCAGACGCGCGTGCCCGCCAGCGCCGTCGCGCCGAGCGTCGCGTTGACACTGCCCAGCACCGTCAGCTGGTCGCGCGGCACGTCATACCATTTGCCAACGAACTGATCGACCTGCACGGGCACGTTGAAGTACTCCGCGAGATTGCGCTGCAAGTACGCCGCCGATACAGGCCGATGACGCGCTGCCAGCGCGTAGCCCGCAATCGCTTCGTCGAACAGTGCGCCCTTGCCCGCTTGCAGGCTCGCGCGCGTATCCGCATCGCCCACACCCGCCAGCGACAACAACAGCGGCAAGTACCGCTCGTCGCGGTCGAGCTCGTAGTGAAACGGCAGACGGTACTTTTTCCACGCCGCGTAGAAGAGCGCCGTCGCGCGATTCGAGAACACGTCGAAGAATTCGCGCGCGGCGCGGTCTCGCGTCATCTGCTCGCGATCGAGCAACTGCTCCGTGTAGTTGAGCGGCAACGCGCCCTGCCCGCCGAGCAGGCCGAAGAACGCGGGCGTCAGATCGACCTTGCCGATCGCATCGTTCACGAGCGCAGCCGTGCGCTGCGCCTTGTCCTTGAGCGCATTGCCATCTTCGTCGTACGACATGGCGGCCTGGATCTCGCTCGGCGGAAACGCGAGCGACAGCGTGGTGCGAAACGTCATGCGCTGCGCGACGACATCGCCCGCACGCTGGGACGTTTGCTGCCCGAACCACTTTTCCAGCAAACGCACCGCCTGAAAGAACTCGAAGCGGTGCGGCTCGTCGAGCAGTTGTTCGACTACGCCAGGATCGATTCGCCGCTGCGCGGTTTGCATCGCAAGATCTCCTCGCCCGTGCGCTTCGACACGACGACCAGTTGCACAAAGCTGTTCAGATGCACGTACAGCCCAAAGAAGCGATCGATCACGCCGACAAACGAAGCGAGACTTGCGCCGACGAAGTGCTCCTCGTCGACCGTCAAACGCACTTCGATTCCGCGCACGAAGGTCGCAAACGGATTGCCGGGCAACCACTGCACGGCCGCGCGCTGATCGATTCCTGTCAAGCCGTCGACATGACGCGCCGACACCGCCGTTCGCCGCAGATCGTAGAGCGCGAGCATTTCCTTGAGCGCCGCCAGCCCGCTTCCCGCGAGCGATACATGATTGAGCGCGAGATGCGAAATCAGACGCCAATGCGCGGAACGCCCACGCTCGAAGCGCACGCTAGGCGTGGGTCTGCGCAACAGCGTGAGCGTGCTCGCCAGCGAGCCGCCTTCGAGAAACAGATCGCCCCCTTCGAGACCCGCCGCGAGTTGCGCGGGCAGATCGCGATTCGTGCACGTCAGGTCGACGCTGAGCGTGTCCGTTTGCGGCGCCGACGGCTCGAAGTCGATATCGACGATGGAGATTTCCGTCTCGTAGCCGGGGCTCTTTTGCGCGACCCAATCGTTGCGGCGCGCAAACCAGTAGTGGCCCGCGCGCGTCGCCTCGCCGTGATGCAGCGAATAGAACGGGCGAAATTCCGTCACCGATTCGCCATGCGCCTGCTGACGCACGAGGCGGACGGAGTCGATCGAATAGACTTCATACGCGAACGCCCGGCGGGCTTCCGCCACCACAGGGTATGAAACCGCCTGATGACTGATGCGGATCGGCTCGCCATGCTGTTTGAACAGATTGACGACGGGCGTGCAGAACAGGCGCAGATTTTGTGCGGACAACGCGTCCAGCAGGCGCGCGATATTCGAATCGCTGCGCACGTCTTTCAGCACGACGTGCAGCGTGATGCGATGGCAACGGCCACTGGCGCGCAACATGGCGGCCAGATCGAAATCGGCGAAACTGAATTTATCGGGAAACGCGAAATACTCGGTCAGCAGACGATAAGCCGGATGCGACTTCGCGGGATAGTCGATCAGTGCATCCTGTTCGTCGAAGCCGGCCTGTTCGACGGGCATGGCGCGCAGCGCTTTCCATACGCCATTGCGCTCGGGCTCGACGTACGCGGCCAGTGCATGCATGAAAAGGCAATCGGAAAGCGCGGCGACAAACGATTGTTCACCATGCAAATGGGCCCGCAATGTACTCAGCTTCAGCGCACCGAGATCGAGTTGCGGCGCGGTCGATTCAAGCGTGATCGAGAGCATGCCCGTCGCGTTCGCAGGGAGGACCGTCGCGCTCGGCGCCATCGCCACCGACGTGTACTTCGCTTCTGAAATACGAATGGGCGCGAGCACGACCTCGTACGCGGTTCGGAAACGGCATTGCACGCCTCGTATCGGGCGCGATTTGACTTCCGTGCCTCGCTCGATGGTCGCGGGCTGCGTCAGATTCCCAATGCCGCTCGACAAACCGAATTGCGCAACAGAACAGGAAGGAAAAGGCCGCAAATAATGCGGATAAAGCACTTCGAAAAGCGCTTCTGTGAATTCCGGGTAGTCGTCTTCGAGCTTCTTGTTGATGCGCGCGCCCAATAGCGCGAACGACTCGATCATCCGTTCGACGTGCGGGTCTTCGCAATGCTCGCCCGACATCGCGAGCCGCGCGGCGATCTTCGGATAGCGCTCGGCGAAATCTCGCGAATAGCGCCGCAAAAACGACAACTCGCGCTCGTAATACGGCAGCAGTTCTTCCATGACTCCATCCCCGAGCGAGATCGTTCCGCTTCGGCCTGCTCGCAGGCTCGCGGTATCACAGCTTCGCGCGTGCGCGCGTCACCGAGTATTGCAAGGTCGACGGATGCAGCATCGCGTCGAAACTCACCGGCTCTTCCGCCGGATGCACGACCAGCAAAGCCTGGATCGCAAAGTACAGCGCGTTGATCGACTGCTCGTTCAATTCGAGCGTCACGGCGACCTGTTGCAGGCGCGGTTCGTGCCGGCCGATCGCCTGCTGGATCGACTTGCAGATGAACATGCGGTCGTAATGGCTTGCCAGACTCAAACCGGAAAAATCGTTCAGCCCATAAGTGAGCACCGAACGCTGGCACTCGGGCAACGCGGCGAGGTCGGCTTCCGTCAACGCGATACGCGTGTTGAGGATCGCTTCGACGTCGCGCGCGACATTCGACTTCAGTTCTTCCAGCGACAACTGCCGCATCGCGGCGGGTGCCGGAAGATGCGGTTCGTCGTCGAACAGCTTGTCGAAGAAACTGGGTTCGAATCGCTTCATAAGTTTGCTTCGAGCAACCTCAACGAAACTGCGGCAATGGGTCCGCATGCACAGCGGCACGCGGACCCGCTGTCATCAGACTGCGTACGTCTTGTCGTTCTTCGTCAGGCTCCATGCGCCTTGCGCGTTGCCGCCCTGATTGCCGCCGATCTTCTGCTGCGTGTACTTCCATTGCACGGCGGCATACTTCAGCGAGAACGCCTCAGTGGGCAGACCTTCGCCGACCACGCTCGGCGTAATGCTCGAAATGATCACGTACTTCAGCTTCACTTCGAGATACTTGATGCGGTTGCCCTCGCCGTCCGAGCGCATGAAGTCGATCGTCACTTCGTCGAACGTCGTGCCGCCCGAAGCATGCTGGTAGAGCAGCGGACTCACGACGTCGATGTCTTTCGTGAACGCCATGTCGGCGTGTTCGCAGCGCTCCGACGTGTGCCCGCCAGCCGTCGATGCCGTCGCCGAACGCGGTTGCGTGATCGCATGCGTCCAGGAATCGATTTCGATCCAGCCCTGATGGTCCTTGTCGGCAGATTCGCCCTTGATTGCAGGATTGCCGAACTTTAAGTAGATATCCTTCATAATTGTGCGACTCCCCAAAGAGGTGGTTTTTACAGTCACCCGGGCGGCCTACCCGGGCGTACTGACTCCGTTTATCAATTTGCCGGTTTCGGCAGGTCCGCCACGAGGCGCAAGGAAATAGAGAGCTCATCCAGCTGGAAGTGCGGACGCAGGAATGCGACCGAACGATACGAGCCGGGTTTGCCCGGAATTTCCGAGACTTGAATCGACGCCTCGCGCAGCGGGAACTGCGCCTTCTGTTCCTGGGTCGCGTTATCGTCGAGCAGCACGTATTGCGAGATCCAGCGGTTCAGAAACACTTCGACGTTCTGCGCCGATGCAAAGCTCCCGATCTTGTCGCGCATCATCGCCTTCAGGTAGTGCGCGACGCGCGAAACCGAGAAGATGTACTGCAATTGCGCGGACAGCACGGAATTCGCATTCGCGCTGTCGGTGTTGTACTTTTTCGGTTTCTGCACGGACTGCGCGGCGAAGAACGCGGCGTAGTCGGAGTTCTTGCAATGAACGAGCGGAATGAAGCCGAGATCGCTCAGTTCTTTTTCGCGGCGGTCAGTGATCGCGATTTCCGTCGGGCACTTCAGCGCGATTTCGCCGTCGTCGGTCTTGAAGGTATGCGTGGGCAGATCTTCGACGAGACCGCCGCCTTCCACGCCGCGAATGGCCGCGCACCAGCCGAAGTCGTCGAATGCGGCCGTCAGGCGCGCAGCAAACGCCCACGCGGCGTTGCACCACAGGTACTTGCTGTGATCGGTGCCGTCCACGTCTTCCACGAAATTGAAGCCTTCCGCCGTCGCGCCGTCTTTAGGATTGAACGGCAGACGGCCCAGAAAGCGCGGCAACGTCAGACCGACATAGCGCGAGTCTTCGGCGTCGCGGAACGACTTCCATTTCGCGTATTCGACGGTATCGAACACCTTGCCGAGATCGCGCGGCTTGCCGAGATCGGCGAACGATTCGAGACCCAGCAGTTCCGGCGACGACGACGTGATGAACGGCGCGTGCGCGGCCGCCGCAACGTGCGACATCTGCTCGATGAAGTACATGTCTTCCGGCTGACGCGTGATTTCGAAGTCGCCGATCAGCGTGCCGAAGGGCGAACCGCCGAAGGTACCGAACTCTTCTTCATAGACCTTCTTGAAGAGCGCGCTCTGGTCGAATTCGATGGCCGTCTTGAAGTCGCGCACGAGGTCGCGCTTCGGCGCGTGCAGCGCCTTGATCCTGATCGTCGAGCCTGTGTTGCTTTCCTTGCACAGATAGTCGAGTCCGCGCCATGTGCTTTCCATGCGCTGAAATTCGGGCGCGTGCATCACGGCGCTCAACTGGTCGGAAATGAGACGGTCGAGTTCGGCGACGCGCGCATCGATTGTCGCGGACAGGTTGTCCGACACGATCACCGTGCCGTCCAGCACCTGATTCACGAGTTCGCCGATCAGATCCTTCGCGCGCGCGTGTTCCGATTCGGACTTCGCTACTTTGCTCTTCTCGACGATTTCGTCGAGAAGCGACACGCCGGCGCTTGCCTGCGCATTGGAATAGTGAGCTGCAGCCGCTTGCTGATTCATGTTACCCCCGGTGCCTGGTGACGCTACTTGTTCTCGTCAGTACGCGATTCGCCGTCCGCGCCATCGCCTTCGGCGCGTGGCGTCGTACCCGCGAGCGCCTGCAATTGCTGCGTGTTCTTCAGCACTTCGCCAAGCAGATCTTCGAGCTTGTCGTTGCCGGCCAGCTTGTTGCGCAGATCCGCGAGTTTCGAACGCGCTTCGAGCAGGCGGCGTAGCGGCTCGATTTGCGCGACCACTTCGTCGGGATTGAAGTCGGCCATCGAGCGGAACCGCACATCGACACCGAACGTCCCGCCCGCATCGCTCAGGCGGTTTTCCACCTGGAAGGCCGCGCGCGGCTCGATGGCTTTCATCACGTCGTCGAAATTGTCGCGGTCGATACTGACGAACTTGCGATCCCGCAGTTTCGGCTGTTCGACTTCCGACTGTCCGGCGAGATCGGCCACCACACCGACCACGAACGGCAATTCCTTCACTTCGATCGCATCGCCGCGCTCGACCTCATAGGTCAGTTGAACGCGCGGCGGCCGCACTTTCTGCAAGCGCTTTTGAATACTTTCTTTCTTTGCCATCGACGGCTCCCGGGTGCGTGTGGTTCAGACCAGCCTGATATCAGCGCAGCGCGCTAAAAGGATCGGACGCGCCGCCGCTTTGCGCCGCTTTCGCGGGCGCAGCGGGTGCGGCAGGCGTGGCGGCAGGTGCCTGCGCGGGCGCGTTGGCAGCGGGTGCCGCGGCGCTGCTGTCCGCGGAATCGCTTGCCTTTGGCGCCTGTTTTGCCACATGACGCACGACACGCTTCTTCTTCGCAGGCTGCTTGTCGGTCGCCTCAGGCGGGAACAGCGTGGCTTCGCCGAGCGTGTCGCGCAATTGCTTCGCAAGCGCTTGTGCATCGGACTTCGCGTCGCCCGCAAGCGCCGCGTCCTGACGCAATTCACCAAGCGACTGCGTCGCGACGCGCAAGCCCGCGACGGCCAGCACGCTTTTCGCCTGACGGTCGGTCTGGTCGCGCTGCAATGCTTCCTGCGCGGCGACGATGGCCTGCCCGTAATGGCCCTGCGTGAACTGGATCTGCGCAATGCGCGACCACGGCTCTTCACGCGTCGGATCGGTTTTTGACAATTGCTGATAAAGCGCGATGGCGCGATCCTGATCGCCATTCTTCGCTACGGTATCTGCGTCGCTGAGCGCCTTGTTAAATGCTTCAGGCGTGGACGGAGTGGAATTTCCCTGTGTGGCGCATCCGGCAATCATGCCGCATACCAGCACTGCCCCAGAAAGACTGGTAAAGAGCCGATTTTTCATCGTTGTTTCACCGCCGTTGCGAATTTTATAATCAGGAAGAAAACGATTTTGCTTTGCACTAAGTGCGCGCGTATAGTACAGGCCAATTTTTATTAATTCAACTTTCATCTACAGAAGAAGAATCCGGAAAACGTGTCAATTGGATGTCTTCGACATATCCGGTAAATTAGGGCCGTCGGCAATTCATTCCGCATCGTTTGGCGGCAATAATTTCCTGGATTGCCATGCTTTTGCATTTTCAGTCCGCTTCTTGCAATCTGACATGCGCAGGGTGAAAACGAAGCACTCATCCGCCGTTTTAATTGACAATTCACAGGGGTAACCGGCTCGAAAGCCGGTCTATAAAGAATGAATACGCGCGCTATCCGGGTTGCATCGCTAATTGCATTGAGTCTGGCTGGAAGCTCGCTGCTGGCGGGTTGCGCGGCGGGGGTCAGCGTGCTTGGCGCAGCTGCCTCCTCGGCCCTGCAGGCTGCGGGAATCGGCAAGCCGGACGTGCCCGACTCGCAAAAGCCGCCACGCAATATCGGCTTGACCTTATATGCCGCGCCCAATCTGAACGCAGCGAATGACAAGCGTCCGCTCGCACTTGTCGTGCGCCTCTACGCGCTGAAAGACCCCACTTCTTTTCAACAGGCGCCTTTCGATACGTTTACTGATCCAGCTAAAGAGAAAAGTACTTTGGGTGGCGATCTGCTTGGCGTGCGCGAGGTGACGCTCATTCCCGGCCAGCGCTATAACGTCACTGAGAAGGTATCGCGCGAAGCGCAGGCATTCGGTATCGTTGCCCTATTCCGCGATCCCGCCATGCAACGCTGGAAGTTCGCGTTCGATCCGGGAAAGTCGGAGAAATCCGGCATAATGATCGGGCTGCATAACTGCGCAATGACGGTGACAAACGGCACTGTGATTCCGCCTGATCAGGGATTGCCCCTGCAGTCATTGAATTTGCTGTCGTCGGTCAGTTGTGGCTAAAGATGACGTTTAAAAGTCATTTAACAATTAACAATGTCGCGTGATAAAAGCCCGAATCGCCACTTAATCGGTCATTGTCATTCGCGCTTACAGATGTGATTCGCATAAACACAGGTTCGCGATGAGTTATTCCGCAAAGGTGCTCTGGGGGGAAGGTCTTTTTCTGAGGCCGCAGCATTTCCAGCGACAGGACGCGTACCACGAGGCACGCCTGTTCGAATCGATTCAGGCCATCCAGCCGTACAACTGGGGGGTGCGTTCGGTGCGCTTCGACCGCGATGCGCTCGGCAGCAACGTGCTGCGCGCGAGCGAACTGTCGCTCGTGTTTCCGGATGGCGCGCTCTACGCCGCGCCACAGGCCGACGAATTGCCGCCGCCCGTCGCGCTCGACACGCTGCCCGACGGCATCAACGAGTTCACGTTCTATCTCGCGCTGCATCCCGTGCGCGAAACGGGGCAGAACCATGCGAGCGATGAAGACGGTTTCGTGTCGCGCTATGTCAGCAGGCAGAGTGTCGTGCCGGACCATTTTACCGACGCCGCCGAAGCCGACATCACGTTCCTGAAAACCAGTGTGAAGCTGATCGCGCACAGCGAGCCGCGTGACCAGTTGTTGTCCGTGCCGCTCGTGCGCGTGCGCCGCACGGCGACTTCCGGTTTCGAACTCGACGAATCGTTCGTGCCGCCCTGCCTTGCAATCGATGCATCGCCGCTTCTGCATCAAAAGCTGCGTCAGCTGATCGATGCGTTGCAGGCGAAGGTGAATGCGCTGTACGGTTTTCATCGCGAGCCGACCAAGAACATCATCGAGTTCCGCTCGGGCGACATTGCGTCGTTCTGGCTGCTGCATACGGCGAGTGCCGCGTTTGCCGCGCTTGCGCATCTTTATCAGCATTCCGCGCTGCATCCGGAGCGGCTGTTTCAGGAACTGCTGCGGCTCGCGGGTCAACTGATGACGTTTTCCAAAGGCTACGCGCTCGCGGATCTGCCCGCCTATCGTCATGACGATCCTGGCCCGGGGTTCGCGCGCCTAGACGGCATGTTGCGCGAACTGCTGGAAACGGTGATCTCGACACGCTACTTCGCCATCGCGCTCGAAGAAGTTCGTCCGTCGTTCCATGCGGGGCGCCTCGACTCGGGCAAGATCGACGACAAGACGCAGTTCTTTCTCGCCGTGTCGGCGGATTTGCCCGCCGTCGAACTCGTCGACGCCGTGCCTGCGCGCTTCAAGGTCGGCGCCCCCGACGACGTCGACAAGCTGGTGCTTTCCGCGATGCCCGGCGTGCGGCTCGCGTACACGCCGCAAGTGCCGCCCGCGATTCCCGTGCGGCCGGGCGCATGTTACTTCTCGCTGGAAGCGCGCGGCGCGCTTTATGAGCGCATGTTGCAGGCCCGTTCGACGATGATCTATGCGCCGTCGGGACTCAACGATCTCAAACTCGAACTGATCGCGGTCACACCATGAGCTACGCCCCTTCCCTGTTCGACACCGACACGCAGCCGTCCGCAATGCCGCCGTCGGCCTTGCAGCCGAGCTATCAGGTTCGCTCGCTGCTCGATCTGCTGTACGACGGTTTTTTCATGCTGTTTCTGTTGAAGAACGGCCGCGAGCCAGGCAATGCTGCCGAGTTCATGAATCGCATCCAGCAGTTTCTGGGTGATTTCGAGCGCGGCGCGAAGAAGCTCGACGTTGCCGCGGAAGATGCGTATACGGCAAAGTTCGCGTTTTGCGCCGCCGTCGACGAGATGGTGCTGTCGTCGCCGTTTGCGATTCGCACCGAGTGGGAGCGACGTCCGTTGCAGCTTGCGTTGTTCGGCGAGCAGCTTGCCGGGGAGAAGTTTTTTCAGCATCTGGAGGAGTGTCGTGCGCAGGGGGCGGCGCGTTTGCAATCGCTCGAGGTCTTTCATATGTGTTTGCTGCTGGGCTTTCAGGGCAAGTATTTGCTCGAAGGGCCAGAAAAGCTTGCGTATCTGACTGCGCGTCTTGGCGATGAGATCGCGCATATGAAGGGCAAACGCGCGCCGTTTGCGCCGCACTGGGCGTTGCCGGATCAGATCGCGCATCGGCTTAAGCGGGAAGTCCCGCTTTGGACCATTGGCGCGGTGTTTGCGTTTGTCGGGCTGGTGGCGTTTCTTGGGCTCAATGCGTATTTGAAGGATGCGACGTTGCGCTCGCTTGCGCCTTATTCGCAAATTGTCAGGCTTGGGCCGCAGTCGGCGAATCTGACTATTTCTTTGCCTTGATCTAGCGGGGCCGTGTGGCGATTTTCCGCGATACGCGGATTGTCTTGGTATTGAGTTTGGCTTTCTGGCAGTGCCGGTTTGGGGTTCTGGTATTTGTGCTGGCAGCCGCGGTTTGCTTTTGCTTTCGCTGGCATCCGCGATTCGTTAGCGTGCTTCAGGCGTCGCCGGTGTGCGTTTGCCTTTGCGCTGGCATCCGCG